>JAFQYK010000468.1 GCA_017406485.1 Clostridia bacterium | reverse complement strand
GCATTTATAATAACGCCCGGCGGTATAGGCACTTATGAGGAATTTTACGAGGTGTTCACGTTAAAGCAATTGGGGCGGCACAATAAGCCAATCGCAATCTATAACCTATACGGATACTATGACGCGATGCTCAAAATGCTGGAGGAATCGACAAACCGCAAATTTCTCCGTGCGGCGTGCAGCCGTCTTATTGAGGTTTTCACAGACGCAGGCGAAATGCTTGACTATATCGAAAATTACATCCCTGAGAAAATCAACGTATTTGATACGAAGAATATTGAGAAGGATTAAAGGAGGTTTTTAAAGTGCGTTTTAAACAGGTGATAGCTGAGTTTATCGGCACAATGACGCTTGTAATAGCAGGCTGTGGCACGGCCATGCTTGTCGGCTGTGACGCATCGGTGGGCAGCGGATATATTCTGACGGCTTTTGCGTTTGGACTTTCGGTGGTAGCAATGGCATATTCAATCGGAAACATCTCCGGCTGCCATATAAATCCCGCCGTTTCATTTGCGATGCTCATAAGCGGCAGAATAAATTTCAGTCAGTTTGTTGACTATCTGATAGCACAGTGTATGGGCGCCATTCTGGGCGCGGCGCTTTTGGCGGTTATTTTTAAACTCGGAAATTTGAACGACCTTACCAGCACGTTTGGAGCAAACGGTCTTGCAAACATTTCCGGAAGCGCGGTTACAGGTCTTATAATTGAGATAATTCTGACCTTTATATTTGTAATAACCGTACTCGGCGCAACGTCTGACAAGGCAAAGCACGGCTCGCACGCCGGACTTGTAATAGGACTGTCACTTGTGCTTGTGCATATAATCGGTATTGGCCTTACCGGCACGTCCGTAAATCCGGCGCGCAGCATAGGCCCCGCGATTATAGCGCTTATCTCCGGAACCTCCGGCCCGGTTTCCTGCGTTTGGGTATTTATAGCAGGTCCAATGGCAGGCGCGGCGCTTGCGGCTGTTGTTTACTCGTTCCTTGAAAGCGGCAAAAAATAATTTGGTTTTACAAAAAACCGTACACGTTTTTGCGTGTACGGCTTTTTTAGGATTTCGCCGCATAAATGGTTGACGGCGCAGGGGTAAAAATGATATAATTCAAATATCTATATGCTTATTTTTAGGAGAATGATATGTGGAGTGCAGATAAATGGCAGGATTATGTGCTTTTAGACAGCGCGGACGGTGAAAAACTTGAATGCTGGGGCAAATATTTGCTGCGCCGTCCCGATCCGCAGGCGGTCTGGAGCCTAAAATCCGCCAAGGAATGGAACAAGGCGGATGCTCATTACCACCGCTCAAAATCGGGCGGAGGAAGCTGGCAGTATCTCAATAAAAAACTGCCCGACCGCTGGACTATAAATTACGGTGAGCTGACGTTCAACATAAAGCCGATGGGCTTTAAGCACACCGGTCTTTTCCCCGAACAGGCGGTAAACTGGGACTGGTTTTCAAATCTGATACGCGGCGCGGAAAAACCCATACGCGTACTAAACCTTTTCGCCTACACAGGCGGTGCAACCGTTGCCGCGCTTAATGCCGGAGCGGAGGTGGTACACGTTGACGCGTCAAAGGGTATGGTCACGTGGGCAAAGGAAAACGTCACGTCCTCCGGACTTGCCGACAGGCCGGTAAGGTATATTGTAGACGATGTCAAAAAATTTGTGCTGCGCGAGCAAAGGCGCGGACGTGAGTATGACGCGGTTATAATGGATCCGCCCTCGTATGGCAGAGGGCCGTCGGGCGAGGTATGGAAGATAGAGAATGAATTGTATCCGTTTGTGGAGGAATGTGTTAAGCTGTTATCGGACAAGCCCTTGTTTTTCCTGATAAATTCCTATACAACAGGACTCAGCGCACAGGTACTTGTAAACGTTTTAAATATGACTGTCGGAAGAAAATACGGCGGCAAAATTACGGCTGACGAAATAGGCTTGCCGATGAAAGCGAATAATTTGGTTTTACCGTGCGGCATAAGCGGAAGATGGGAGAACGCAAGGTGAATATTAAGGTAAGACAGTACACAAAGGACGATATTAAGGACGCAAACGCAATTTGGAACGCGGTTGTAAGAGAGGGCATAGCGTTTCCGCAGGAGGAGGAGCTTGACGAGGCGACGGGTGATGAATTTTTCTCGTCACAGTCCTACACCGGTATCGCATACGACGAGGAAACAGGCGAAACAGTCGGTCTGTACATACTCCATCCAAACAACGTAGGCCGCTGCGGTCATATCTGTAACGCAAGCTACGCCGTACGCGGAGATTTGCGCGGACAGCATATAGGCGGTCTTCTCGTAAAAGACTGTATAAATAAGGCGAAGGAATCAGGCTACGGCGTTCTGCAGTTTAACGCCGTTGTCGCGACAAATGAGCCTGCACTGAAATTATATAAAAAGCTCGGCTTTACACAGCTCGGCGTTATACCCGGCGGATTTAGAATGAAAGACGGGCATTTTGAAGATATTATTCCACATTATATTGAGCTCTGAGAGGAATTAGCGCGAAAGAACTATCTGTGCGGCTTTGCTGTGCAAGGCTCGCATGTCCTTGAACGGAGTGAAAGGATGGCTTATTTTATGATAAACGCGGTTAAGGGTAGAATATGTATGGTTACGGGCGGCGGCGGCAGTATAGGCAGCGAGATTGCCCGTAATTTAGTGCGCCTTGACGCGAAAAAAGTTATTGCCGTTGACATCTCCGAATACGGTCTTCACGAGCTTATCACCGACACGGACGGAGTTATTGCCGAAATCGCGTCAATACGTGACGAGGATAAAATGGAGCAGCTATTTCAAAAATACCGCCCCGAAATTATCTTCCACGCCGCGGCGCACAAGCACGTTTCCTTTATGGAGCATAATCCCGAAGAAGCCGTGAAAAACAATATCCGCGGCACACAAATAACCGCTTCGCTCGCGGAAAAATACGGCGCGGAAAAGTTTTTGCTTATCTCCACGGATAAAGCGGTTGAGCCGATAAGCGTTATGGGTGCGAGTAAGCGCGTATGCGAGATGATGCTTTTTGAGATGTCAAAGACAGGCAAGACTATATTTGCCGCCGTTCGCTTCGGCAATGTCACCGCGTCAAGCGGCTCGGTCATTCCGCTGTTTGAGAAACAAATTGACAGGGGCGTTGTGACTGTAACAGATAAAAATGTTTCAAGATATTTTATGCCGATACCGAAAGCGGCCAACCTTATTATTGCCGCGACAGGAGTTATGAAAAGCGGCGACCTGTTTGTGCCGGAGATGGGCGAGAGTGTTAAAATATACGACCTTGCCGAAAAAATGATACGCGAAAGCGGCAAAATTGCGGAGATTAAAATTACGTCGCTTCCAAAGGGCGACAAGATGACGGAGAAGCTGTTTTATGATTTTGAAGAAAAAACAAAAAGCGGCATTGACGGTCTTTATCTGACACACGGCAGCACAACTGACGGTCTTTGGGATAAAATTGACGCGCTCTATGATTTGGCAAAAAAAAATGACGGCGCGGCTGTCTGTGACCTGCTTATGAATATTACAAACTAAGGGATGAATTTGATGGATATACACGTATTTTTTCAGTCCATAGGACAGGGGATCTATACCGGACTTGTGAATGCCGGCAACTGGCTTATGTGGGCATGGGGCGCGTTCTGTACGTGGCTGCAGGGACTGCCGATACCGAATGCTATAAAGCTGTTCAGCAACGAAAGTATGAACCGCGCGCTGTTTTTCGGAATAATAATATATATTGCTATAATGAATATATGGGCGTTTGCGCTGTTCGGCGCGGACAAGGCGAGCGCTAAGAGAAAGGACAGACGAGTTAAGGAAAGCAAGCTGTTCAGGATATGCTTCTGGGGCGGCGCGCTCGGCGGTATGCTCGGTATGAATTTGTTCAGGCACAAGACGCTCAAGAAAAAGTTTTCTGTCGGCGTGCCTATTTTGTTCATACTCCAGCTTTTAGTGGACAGCTTTATTTTAGGCTTTTTGGGATTTTGGACTTTTTTCTGAAAAAGTATGGAAATTTAAGAAAAAGTATGGTATAATATAATGTACGATTAGTGAAAGGACGATACATATGGAGCTTAAAGATATAATATCCACGGATGAAAAGCTCAGAATTATTCAGGAGCTTGTTCCGGGTAAACAGATTACACTTGCGCACGTAATCGCAAGCCCCGACCCTGTTTTATATACAAAACTTGGCTTAAACCCCGAAATCGACTACACCAAAAGCGCAATCGGTATACTCACGGTAAGCCCCGCGGAAACGGCGGTAATCTGCGCCGACATCGCGACAAAGACGGCGAATATCGATCTGAGCTTTGTTGACAGATTTTCCGGCACGCTTATAATCACGGGTATGGTCGCGGATGTTGAAACCGCGCTCCGCTCAATTATGGAATACTGCGAGAAAACGCTCGGCTACAGTTGCGTCGGCGTGACGAAAACATAATGAAGAAGATAATACTTGTGGGCAGGAGCGAATGCGGAAAAACGACGCTCACACAGGCCTTAAAGCACGAGAAGATACACTACCACAAAACGCAGTACGTAAACCGTTTTGATGTAATAATAGACACACCGGGCGAGTACATACAGACGAAAAACTTAGGTAGCGCTATTGCGATGTACACATTTGAGGCGGACGTTGTGGGGCTTTTAATGAGTGCGCGTGAGCCGTACTCACTCTATCCGCCGGCTGGAACGCCTGTTGCAAACCGTCCTGTTATCGGCATTGTCACGCAGATTAACAAACCGGACGCGGACGTAAAGCAGGCTGAAAGGTGGCTTCGTCTGGCAGGGTGCGAGAAGGTGTTTTTCGTAGACAGCAAGACCGGCGAGGGTGTGTGGCAAATTATAGACTATCTCCGCGAGGACGGCGATGTTATGCCGTGGGAGGAAGAATAACTGCTCATTTAGGGCAGTTTTTTGTTTAAAATTTTCTCTTGTACTTTACAAAGTGCAAAAAAAGGGATATAATAAGGGGTAGCATATAAATTTTAATGAAAGAAGTGTTCACTAGTGGAAATCAAAATCACGAAAACGACCAATCCAAAGCAGAAGCCGGCTGACGAAAGCAAACTCGGCTTCGGTAAGTATTACACGGACCATATGTTCATAATGAACTATGACGAAGGCGAGGGCTGGCACGACGCGAGAATAGTTCCGTATGCGCCGTTTGAGCTTGACCCGGCGGCAATGGTTCTGCACTACGCGCAGGAAATATTTGAGGGACTTAAGGCTTACAGAACGGCTGACGGTTCTATTCAGCTTTTCAGACCGGAAAAGAATATGGCGAGAATGAACGTATCCTGCGACAGACTTTGTATTCCTAAAATTGACGAGGAATTTGCTATAAAGGCTATCAAGACGCTTGTTAAGGTTGACGAGGACTGGGTTCCGTCCGCTGAGGGAACTTCGCTTTATATAAGACCTTACATATTCGCAGTTGACCCGCACGTTGGCGTTCACCCGGCGTCACACCTTATCTTCGCGATAATCCTTTCACCTGTAGGCGCTTATTATCCGCAGGGCATAGCACCTGTTCCCATCTTTGTTGAGCAGAAGTATGTAAGAGCCGTTGTAGGCGGTACAGGCTTTACAAAGGCGGGTGCAAACTACGCTATTTCCTTAAAGGGTCAGGAGGAGGCCGCTGAACAGGGTTATATTCAGACGCTCTGGCTCGACGGTGTTGAGAGAAAGTATATTGAAGAAGTCGGCTCGATGAACGTATTCTTCAAGATTGACGGCGAGATTATCACACCCGCGCTTGTTGGTTCGATTTTGGGCGGTATTACAAGAATGTCTATTATTGAGCTTCTGCAGGCAAAGGGCTACAAGGTATCCGAGCGCAGACTTTCAATAGACGAGCTTGTTGACGCATTTAAAAACGGTAAGCTTGAAGAAGCCTGGGGTACAGGCACGGCCGCTGTTATTTCGCCTATCGGTGAGCTTAAATACGGCGATCTCGTTATGCCGGTTAATAACGGCGAAATCGGCGAGGTTTCAAAGATGTGCTATGACACCCTGACAGGTATTCAGTGGGGCAAGATTAAGGACGAGTTCGGCTGGACAGTCAAGATTGACGGCTAATACAAGTATTTTATTAAACCGCTCAGTTTCACACTGAGCGGTTTTTTTGAATAAATCTTTGCACAATCACCAAATTTCATTGACAAGATATGTGAAACAATGTATAATTAAACTAATGATGATTTTTAAGAAAAGGAGATACAATTATGGGATATTATTTTGACGACAGCGTAAGCATAAACGCTTACGAGGGTACAAATCCCGAGGCGATTTTAAACTCGCTTGCATACCGCTATATGGGACAGAATTTGAAGCACGGGCTTTATTACCGCGCGTATACAAATAACGGTATCGTAAGAACAACCGATTACCGTTATCTTGTAGACTTTAACAAAATCTATCCTGAAGCAAAAAGCAAGGACTGCGTATGGGCGTTCACAAGCTGCTACAGCGACGGCGACGGAAGCTACGGCTTTGACATAAACTGCTTTGGTCCGATGGAGATGTATGTAAACGGCGAGGCTGTTTACAAATCGGACATTTTCAAGGAGAGATATTCCGAAACGGCAACGCGTATATTCTTTAATGTTCACAAGGGCTGGAACGATATAAGACTCCGCTTTAAGAAAACAACCGCGGGCTTTGGCGGTCAGTTTGGCACGTGGATAGGAAAGTGGGATTTCTACACCATTATGCCGACAAAGGAGCGTGCAGGCAGAGAGGGTTTTGTATTTACCGAGCTTGTGCCCGATGATTACGAGCCGCAGTTTGAGGTGGGTATGAGTGAGGCGGATTTTGACAAAAAGCTCTACCCCGTAAAGGACTGGTCGGATGAAGATAAGAAAAAGGGCAATATGTCGAGAATGTTCGGCAACGAAGCCGGCAGGTACGCTGTTGCTTACACAAAGGTATTCTTTGACGACATCAGCACAACAAAGAGAACACTTACGATAAATTCAATCGGTGAAGCGGTTGTGTACTTGAATAAAGAAGAAGTATTCAAAACAGGCGGCGGCAAGGAAACGTTTGAAATTGACGCTCCGTTCGGTGAATATGACTTATACGTAAAGTGTATCTCTACAGGCGGCGACTGGGGCTTTACGCTTGATTGCCCGACAGGTAAGCTCACAAGCGCGGCGCGCGTAAAGGGTACGGATGACAAATGGATGTACATAGGCACGTTTGACAATTCGTATGACTTCCCGTTTGAAAAGGCTTCGGATATGCTCCACGTAGTAGGCGAGCCGAAAACATACTGGCGTCTTGACGAGCCGGATACGTTCGTAAGACCGTATAACGAAAACACGCTGTTCGGACGCTGGAATTATCCGTTGGGCGTAACAATGTACGGACTTTTACACGCATCAATGATAATCGGCTCCGAGGATATAAAGAAGTACATAAAGGAGCACGTTCAGCTTTGTATTGATACCTTTGAATACGCGATGTGGGATAAAGAGCAGTACGGCGGCGCGACAAGCATACATAATCTTTTAACCAGTATTGACTCGCTTGATGACTGCGGCTCGTTCGCTTCAATGATGCTGGAGGTTCACAAGTATCTCGGTCTTACAGATGTAAAGACGGTTGCGGACTATGTCGGAGACTATATCTTCAACAAGCAGGACAGACTGGAGGACGGCTGCTTCTGGCGCAAGGATATGATGCACCACTTCCACAATCTCACAATGTGGGCGGATGACCTCTATATGAGCGTACCGTTCCTCACGAGATATTACGAATTCACCGGCGACCAAAAGTACATAGACGACGCTGCAAATCAGTTCTTCGGCTTTAAGAAGCGTTTGTTTATGCCGGAAGAAAGCATAATGTCGCACGTATATGACTTTAAGTACGACGCCGCTACAAAGGTTCCCTGGGGACGCGGCAACGGCTGGGTTGTGTTCTCAATGACAGAGCTTCTTGAAAAGCTGCCGGAGGGTCACGAGAAAAAGGCTGACCTTATAGAATTTCTGAACACGCTTTGCGAAGGTTACCTAAAGCTGCAGGACGAGAACGGTATGTGGCACCAGGTTATAACCGACTGGGACAGCTACCCCGAAACCTCCTGCACCTCAATGTTTATTTATGCATTCTCGCGCGGTGTCCGTTTCGGCTGGCTCAAAAACCCCGAAAAGTATGTAAAGGCTATTTACAAAGCATGGGAGGCATTGTCAAAGACAAGCGTTGACCGCGGCGGCAACGTGTACGGAGTATGCCGCGGCAGTGAGTTCTCATTTATTGCTGATTATTATAAGTATGAACTCGGCTGGAACCTGAACGATACTCACGGCACAGGCATTGTAATGCTTGCCGGAATTGAGGTAATACGCCTCGGAAAGTACCTTGCGGGCGAATAAATCATAGTTTTGGTCAATTTCTACAAAACATAAAAGACGGCTTTTAAAGCCGTCTTTTATTCGTATGCTGTGAATTTATACAAAACCACAAAAAAAAATAAAAAAAATTGCAATTTTTTCACAAAAAACTATTGCATTATTTATTTAATTAAGCTATAATATATATATCAGTTTTTGATTTTTTGTGCAAATTGCGGATAAATGCCCTATTTCCGCCATTTTTGCACAATAGTCATAATAAAGCAGTAAAACTTTTAGGGAGGGTATGCTATGGCTAAAGCTAACAAAGTTGCGCTGACTCCGGAGGAGAAAGCGCAGGCAAAAGCGAAAAGACGGATGCAGATTAAGCGTGACAAGTGGATGTATTTGCTTCTTCTGCCCGGCTTTCTGTATTTTATAATCTTTAAAATCGTACCTATGTACGGCGTTCTTATCGCATTTAAAGATTACTACGCACCCAGCCAGTTCTTTGGACCGGGCTTTTCGGAGTTCACTAAGGACTGGGTAGGCTTCGAGAACTTCAGATTGTTCCTGACGGACTCAAGTTTCTGGATGCTTTTAAAGAACACCCTTATAATCTCGGGTATGAATATTATATTCTTCTTCCCGCTGCCGATTATAATGGCGCTTCTTTTGAACGAGATGAAGGTTCAGTGGTACAAGAAAACAATCCAGACTCTTGTATACGTACCTCACTTCGTATCAATGGTGGTTGTATTCTCAATCACATACGTTATGCTCCGTGCACCGGCTAAGGAGGAATCGGGCGGTGCTATCTACGAAATCATCAAGAATTTAAACGGTGGTCAGGGCATAGACATCTTGCAGGACAAAATAGCAATTTACTGGGTTGTTCTTCTCTAGAATGTCTGGAAGGAAACAGGTTGGGGAACCATTATCTTCCTCGCCGCACTCGCAGGCGTTGACGTTGAGCAGTATGAGGCTGCTATCGTGGACGGTGCAAACCGTTTCCAGCAGCTTATCTACATAACGGTACCGGCAATTATGGGCACAGTTGTCACAATGCTTATCCTGAGAATGGGATCGGTTCTCAACACAGGATACGAGCAGCTTATCCTTTTGAAGAACAGCGGAAACTCAGATTCAATTCAGACGTTCGACACGTATGTATACTTCCAAGGTATGCAAGGCGGTGAATACGGTTATACAACGGCCGTCTCGCTGTTTAAATCAATCATAAGTATTATCTTCATTCAGTCCGCAAACGCTATTGCTAAGCGTGCAGGACAGGAAGGTCTTTATTAAAGAGAGGAGGACAACAGATTATGATAAGTATAAAAAGAAAAAGTCTCGGCGATTTTATCGGAGATATTATTATTTACACTGTTATGACTGCCCTCGCTCTTGTAATGGTTATTCCGTTCGTATACGTTATCGCCGCATCGTTCGCGCGTGAGAGTGAAATCCAGTCAAGACCGTTGTTCCTCTGGCCGGAAACACCGACGCTTGCCGCTTACAATGTTGTATTTGATATGAGCGATATGGGACCGACAGTGCTTCGCGCGTTGGCTGTATCAATAGGTATTACGCTTGTCGGTACTCTTGTAAATATGTTCTTTACAACAACAATGGCTTATGGTCTTTCAAGAAAGAACCTGGTCGGCAAGGGCCCTCTTCTTAAGATGGTAATGTTCACTATGGTCTTCTCAGGCGGTATGATTCCTACCTTCCTTATTGTAAGAAGCTTGGGTATGTACGACACATTTGCTGCTCTTATACTTCCGGGTGCAATCAGTGCGTACAATATGCTGATTATCAGAAACTTCTTCTTGGGACTTCCTTCGGAGCTCGAAGAAGCTGCTTCTATCGACGGATGTTCCGACATCGGAATATTCTTCAAGATTGCGCTTCCGCTTTCAATGCCGGTTCTCGCAACCTTCAGCCTGTTCTACGGCGTTGGTCACTGGAACGACTATATGAGCTCACTTATCTACATAGATGACCAGAAGAAGTATCCGTTCACGCTTGTACTTAGAAGTCTTGTAATGCAGAATCCTACAGAGACAACAGAGGCTGAGCTTCCTCCGTCGGATACACTCAAGATGGCGGTTATCGTTATCGGTACAATTCCTATCCTCTGCGTATATCCGTTCCTGCAGAAGCACTTTGCGGCAGGTACGATGGTCGGCGCTGTTAAGGGTTAATGCCGAATGTATTTAGTGATTTAGACTATAAGTAGGGAGGAATAAAAATATGACAAAAACTTTTAAAAGAGTTGTTTCTGTCACCGCTGCCGCTATAATGCTTGCTTCAGCGCTTGCAGGCTGCGGAAAACAGACACAGCCGATAGATGCAAGCAATCCGTCTATAGATATTTTGTGTAAGTCCTTTAACGCAAGCTCGGCTGATTCAAAGAGCCCTGTTGTACAGGAGCTTCAGAAGTATCTTGCATCGCAGATGGGTGTTAAAAATCTTACACTTAACATCAAATGGGCGCCGAGTGCTACATACAGTGAAAAAACCGTAACGACAATGGGTTCGGGCGTTTATCCGCACGCAATGCTTGTGGGAACGAGAAACTCATCCGTTATTGTTGCTGCCAGAAAGGGAATTTTCTGGGATATCACCAGTGCCTTTGCACCTGACAGTAAGTATAAAAACCTTAAGCAGGCAAATCCGCTTGTAAACAAGAATATATCCATAGACGGTAAGAACTATGGTATCTACAGAGCAAGAGAGCTCGGCCGTGCCGGCGTAACAATACGTAAGGACTGGCTTGACAAGCTCGGTGAGCCTATTCCCCAGACAATGGAGGACTTTGACAGAGTTATGCGCCGCTTTACGGAGGATGATCCGGATGGTGACGGACAGAACGATACATATGGTATGATTATTTCAACATACCTTCAGGGTCCCTTGGAGAACCTTGCAATCTGGAGCGGCTCGCCTAACGGCTGGGGCATTGATCCGGAGAGCGGTGAGCTTCGCCCCTCGTTTATGTTCGATCAGTATGTAAGCGCGATGGATAAAATTCACGAGTGGTACAACAAGGGCTACATAAACCAGAATATGGCTTCGCTGCCTGACGGACAGTGGAATCAGGACTTCTTAAACGGTAAAGCCGGTATCATCATCGACGTTGCCGACAGAGCAAGACGTGTAGCAGGTAACATTGTAGAGCTTGACCCGAACGCCGTTGTTGACGTATTCGGTTATGTTAAGAGAGATGAAAATACTCCTGCAAGAACACTTCCGACAACCGGTTATGACAGCTTCTATGTATTGCCGACTCCGTCGCTTCCGACAGAGGAAAATCTTGACTTTATGCTGGGCGTAATGGATCACTTGAATGACCTTGAGGCTACACATCTTATGAACTACGGTATTGAGGGCATTCACTACACAGTTGATGAAAACAACTATGCTGAGAAAACAAAGGATAAGACACTTCTCGCACAGTACAACGACCTTAACCAGCTTTCAATGGGTATAGTATCATATGACAATGACTTCAAGACAAAGTACGACGCTTCTGCAAAGGCAGTTGCTGAAAAGGTTGAGGCAACATATGCCGACAACAAGCTTTGGGCTGTATCTAACCCTGCAGAGCCGTACGTATCTCCGACTCAGACAAGAAGAGGTACAACACTTGATGACATTATGACAAACGCAAAGACAAAGTATTGCGTAGGTACTATCAGCCTTGACCAGTACAAGACAGAAATCCAGAGATGGCTTGATATGGGCGGCCGTGACGTTATCAAGGAAATGAACAATTCCTTCGCTCTTGACGAGCAGGCTCAGGCTAATAAGGATCAGATGATTGCTGATGCAAAAGCACTCGGTTCATCGGTTATTATTAAGGTTGACTAATTCAATCATTTAAAAGAGCGCCTTCGGCGCTCTTTTTCTTTTGCAAAAATATTTTAATAAATTATAAAAAGGTACTGTTATTTTTCATCATTTTATTGTATAATAAGAAGTATAATAGGGATAATTTGGATACGTGCCGATAATTTGCGGCAGACAGGAGGATAAAAATGGCAGTTAATAAGATAAATTTTACGATTAACTCACGCCAGTACACTGTTGTGGCGGAGGAAACTACGGAATATATTGAAAAGCTTTGTGAGCACATAAATGAAAAGGTTCAGAATGTGCTCCGCGACGGTCAGAATATTATGGGTGAACGTCCGTTAGTTCTTGCCGCGCTTAATATATGTGATGAGTATTACAAAAAGAGCGAGGAATGTGAGGCGCTTCACGAAACAGTTAAAACGCTGCGTGACAGAAACCGCCGCTTAAACGATACGGCGGAAAACCTGCAGGACGAGCTTGACGAAACAAAAAGCGGTCAGATTTCGATTGACGAAGCGGCTATGCGTGCCGAGGTCGATGATGCAAACGGTAAACTCAGCGACGCGAATAATCAGATAAAGTTTTTGGAAGGACAGGTCAAGAAGTTAGAGGGTAAAATCAAAGACCTCGAAGCGCGTGACAAACGCCGCGAGCAGGACTTTCTTGATTTGATAGATAAACAGTGATGACTATGGAATTGCTGGCGCCCTCGGGCAATGCAGCGGCGCTTCGCGCCGCGGTACAGTCAGGCGCGGACGCGGTGTATATCGGCGGTAAAAGTTTTGGCGCAAGACAGAGCGCAGACAACTTTACAAATGAGGAAATAAAAAAATGGGCGGATTACTGCCACCTTTACGGCGTGGATTTGCACGTAACTGTGAACACGCTCGTTAAGGAAAAAGAGCTTGCGCCGCTGCAGCAGTATATCAAGGCTTTGAACGCCGCAAATGTTGACGCGCTTATTGTGCAGGACATCGGCGCGGCAGAAATTATAAAAAACACCTGCCCCGATTTGACGCTTCACGCAAGCACGCAAATGTCTGTTACAACACTTGACGAGGTAAACGAGCTTCAAAAGCTCGGCTTTAAACGCGTTGTGCTTGCAAGGGAGCTTAACGAAAAAGAGATTGAACACCTCTGCAAAAACACTCCGCTTGAAATTGAAACGTTTGTACACGGCGCGATTTGCCAGTGCTACAGCGGCAAATGCCTTATGTCAAGCATATTGGGCGGCAGAAGCGGCAACCGCGGACGCTGCGCTCAGCCTTGCCGACTGCCGTATGAGCTGCTCGCTCAAAGCGGTGCAGACGGACAAAAAATACACGACAAGGGCTATTTACTGTCCCCAAAGGATATGGCGCTTATAAATGATTTGGGGACACTAAACCGTATCGGAGTAAAATCACTCAAAATCGAGGGCAGATTAAAACGCGCCGAATACGTTTCGGCTGTAGTCGGCGTTTACAGAAAGTATCTTGACCTTCTGTATGAAGGCAAAGGCAAAAAAGCCGATAAACAGGATATGCAGGAGCTTACCGACGCTTTTTCAAGAAGCGGCTTTACAGATGGCTACCTCAAAAACAACCTCGGCGCGTCAATGATGAGCCGAGTGTCACCGTCCGGAACAGGGGACACAAAATATACAGAAGCCGCAAAGGCAAGAACCGCCGAAAATGCGAACATAAGGAAAATTCCCGTAACTGTAATGGGGACACTAAAATATAATGCTCCCCTTGAGGTTACAATTTTCGACAGCGAGGGACATTGCGGCTATGCTGTGGGGACACTAAACTCCGAAAAAGCTCAGAAGGTTGCCTTAGACGCGGAAAGACTTAAAGAGCAGCTTTTGAAGCTCGGCTCCACGCCGTTTGGATGTGACGATATAACGGTTTCCGTTGACGCGGGCATAACAATACCGATAAAGGAAATAAACGCGGTAAGACGCGCCGCAGCTGACGCGCTCATAGCCGAGAGAACCAAAAGGGAAAACGGCAGAGTGACGGATTACGCAATCCCAAAAGAGAGCCGCAGTCCGAAAAATATGCCGGAGCTTATAGCTGTTGTTTCAACGGCGGAGCAAGAAAAAGCTGCAAAAGCGGCAGGGATTAAAACAGAGAAATTCGAGCCGTTTGCGGGGACACTAAACGTATACAACTCGCTTTCGCTTGAATATTTTACAAACCGCGGCAGCGCTGTTGTTTCGCCTGAGCTTAACCTTCACGAAATATCAGACCTGCTGAAAAACACGGACGCGCCGGCTGAGCTGATCGTCTATGGCCGCCTGCCGCTTATGGTAATGAAAAACTGTCCTATAAACGCGTCGGGCAAATGTCAGAACGGCGAAATGAAGTTCAGACTGCGTGACCGCAAAAACGAGGAATTTCCGTTTTTGTGCAGCGGCAAAAGGGGAGAATGTAAAAGCGTTCTCTTAAATTCAAAGCCCATATAT
>JAFQYK010000467.1 GCA_017406485.1 Clostridia bacterium | reverse complement strand
GCCGCTTTGCAGCCGATGGTGCCGTACGCAGGTACTGCCCTCGGCAAAAAGTGGTAAGCCGGGCGATTTTAACCAGTCGGCTCCTTATTTGTTGATTTTCTTCCAACTGTCTTTGAGAGCGACAGTGCGGTTAAATACCGGTTTTTCGGGTGTAGTATCAGGGTCTACGCAGAAGTAGCCGAGACGCAGGAACTGGAAGGTGTCACCTGTTTTAAGTCCGGTCATTGTGTTCTCTATTTTAACATTATCAAGAACCACCATTGAATCGGGGTTCAAATTCTCTGTAAAGTCCTTTACACCTGTTTCGTCTGACGGATTTTCAACCGTGAACAGTCTGTCGTAAAGTCTTACCTCTGCGTCTCCGGCGTGTGCCGCGCTTACAAAGTGTATCGTACCCTTTACCTTTCTTCCGTCCGGCGCGTCACCGCCGCGCGTTTCGGGGTCATAGGTGCAGTGAACAGCCGTCACGTTTCCGTTTTCGTCCTTGTCGCAGCCTGTGCAGGTCACATAGTATGCGCCCTTTAACCGTACCTCACGACCGGGTGAAAGGCGGAAGTACTTTTTCGGCGCGTCCTCCATAAAGTCGTCTTCCTCGATATAGAGTTCTCTTGAAAACTCTACAAGACGCGTTCCAAGCTCGGGATTTTCGGGGTTAACCTCAACCTCTATCTGTTCAACCTGTCCCTCGGGGTAGTTGTCGATTATAAGCTTAATCGGTCTTAGTACCGCCATTACTCTTGGAGCGCGTTTGTTTAAATCCTCTCTTACGCACGCTACCAAAAGCGCAAAGTCAATTACGCTGTTCGCCTTTGCAACGCCTATTCTCTCGCAGAAATCGCGTATCGCCTCGGGCGTGTAGCCGCGGCGGCGCATACCGCAAAGCGTTGACATTCTCGGGTCGTCCCAGCCTGTCACGATATTGTCGTTTACAAGGCGCAGGCAGCGGCGCTTGCTTGTGAGCGTGTAGTTAAGGTTCATTCTCGCGAACTCAATCTGTCTTGACGGAGCCTCATAGCCAACCTCTCTTAAAACCCAGTCGTAAAGCGGTCTGTGATCCTCAAATTCCAAGGAGCAGAGCGAGTGAGTAACGCCCTCAACCGTATCGGAGATTGGGTGTGCGAAGTCGTACATCGGATATACGAGCCACTTGTCGCCTGTTCTGTGGTGGTGTGCGCGTAAAATTCTGTATATGATAGGGTCGCGCATATTGAGGTTCGGTGACGCCATATCGATTTTGGCGCGCAAAACCTTCTCACCGTCCGCAAATTCGCCCTTTGTCATGCGCTCGAAAAGGTCAAGGTTTTCCTCAACGCTTCTGTCACGGTAGGGGCTGTTCTTGCCCGGAGTTGTGAGTGTGCCGCGATACTCGCGTATCTCGTCGGGCGAAAGGTCGCAGACATACGCCTTGCCCTTCTTTATAAGCGTGATTGCCGCCTCGTATATATCATCAAAATAATCGGACGCGTACAGCACCTTGTCCCACTTAAAGCCGAGCCACTTTATGTCCTCCATTATAGCGTCAACATACTCGGTGTCCTCTTTGGTGGGGTTTGTGTCGTCAAAACGCAAATTACACGTTCCCTTGTACGCTTCCGACATACCGAAGTCAATGCTTATAGCCTTCGCGTGTCCGATGTGAAGGTAGCCGTTCGGCTCCGGCGGAAAACGCGTCTGTACGTGGTCAAAACGACCCGTTTCCAAATCAGTGTCAATCGCCTCGCGAATAAAATTTCTGCTTATATTTTCTTCCAAAATTGTGAACTCCTTTCATTTGGGGAATATGTCTGGGAAAATGCCGTTAGCAGAGTGCCGCTTTGCAGCCGACGGTGCCGTATGCTTATACTGCCCTCGGCAAAAAGTGGTGCTATGCTCCTCGGCATTTTTTCAGGCTCTCAACAAATCAATCGCTTCGTCTATTCTCTTCGTTACAACCTCGCCGCCCAATACCTGCATAATTTCGTACAGGTCGGGGGTGTTGCGTCTGCCGGTTACGGCTACGCGGATAACTCCGGCAACATCGCCGACATGACCCTTATAGTCGTCGGGGTTCTTTTTATACTCCTTCGGTGCTTTCGCATATCCCATTTCTACCGCCATATCGCGAACTGTCGGGAACCAATCCTCCGCTGCGCCGTTTTCGTCATAGACTTCCTTGTAGCGTTCGAGAATTTCTATCATATCCTCGTTGGTGAGATTTTCGGCAAAGTCACGCTTTCTGTCCCACAATTCGCGGTAGAAGTATGAAACGTAATTTTCAACGTCCGACCAGGTGCCTATATCCTTCCTCGGCTTTGCGTTGCCGCGCTCTATTGCAAAAATCGCCTTTGCGTATTCCTCGTCATTAACTAATAAGTCATACAGCTTTTCGTTATTCGCCTGCGCCCATTCGGTTACCATTTCGTAAACCTCTTCGGCGTTTAAGGTGCTTATATAGTTCTTGCTTATATCAGTCAGTTTCACAAGGTCAAACAATGCACCCGCCTTGCTCATTTTATTAAGCGCGAACTTAAATTCCTCAATATCAGCGTCCTTGTTTGCCAAACGCCAGTCCTCGTAATTGGAGTTTGCAAGCGTCATAAGATACTCCCATATCGCGCCCTTGGGGAAGCCTTGCTCGCTGTAATAGCTTACCGCAGCTTCGGGGTCTTTACGCTTTGAGAGCTTTCTCTTGCCGCCGTTTTCCTCCTTCATAATCGGGGAAATGTGTACATACTTCGGCGCTTTAAAGCCTAACAGATAGAAAAGCTGCAAATGGATAGGCACCGAGGAAATCCACTCGTCGCCGCGGATTACGTGCGTTGTGCGCATAAGGTGGTCGTCAACCGCGTGGGCGAAGTGGTATGTAGGCGTTCCGTCCTTTTTCAGAAGCACTACATCAAGTATATTTTCGGGCATTTCAATTTCGCCCTTTATTGCGTCCTTGAACTTTATACGCTTGTCCGCGCTGCCGGGGGATTTCAGTCTTACGACATATTCCTCACCGTTTTCTATTCTCTGCTTTGCTTCTTCAACGGTTATATCTCTGTATTTTGCAAATTCACCGTATATGCCGGGGAGCAGCTTGTCCGCCTCCTGTCTTTGGCGAACCTCGTTAAGCTCGTCCTCCGACATAAAGCACGGATACGCAAGACCCTTTTGCACAAGCGATTTAACATAGGCCTGATAAATAGGTGTTCTCTTACTCTGCGTATACGGTCCGTACGCGCCCTTTTCCTCTGTTTCGGAGAGCATACCCTCGTCAATCTCAATACCGAAATCATTAAGACCCTTTACAATAAGGCTAACTCCGTTCTCAACCTCGCGCTTTTTATCGGTGTCCTCAATTCTAAGATAAAATATACCGTTCGTTGTCTTTGCCGCCGTCTTTTCAATAAACGCTGCAAAAAGACCGCCAAAGTGAAGAAATCCCGTTGGACTTGGTGCAAAACGCGTTACAATCGCGCCTTCCTCCAAATTTCTCGGCGGATATTCCTCCTCATAATCTGCCGGCGTCTTTGTGATGTCAGCAAAAAGCAATTCTGCCATCTCATTAAAACTGTCCATTTAAGTAATTTTCCTTTCGTTTTCCCATAGTATAGGTATTCTATAATATTATACCTAAAATTCAAGATAATAGCAATAGTTTTTGGGAAATTTATGTACAAAAAAAGACGATAAATTTACTCTATCGTCTTTCTGCAAATGTTAGATTTGCGGGATATTGCGAATTTTTATCAATTTGCAGCACAATATCGGCTTCAAATTCCTCTCCGTTATTCTTCATAAGCCTTTTCATATGCACCGTTTCGCCCTTTAAAAACTTCTTCATCCTCGCCGCGCTTATGCCGCATTTTCTGAATATTCCCTTATTTGGCTTTTTCCATATCGTGAAGCGGCAGCTCATGGGCGGCTTCCAGTTTGAGCAGCCGAACGATTTCGGCGTTTCGATTATGTTTCCGCCGCATATCGGGCAAGTGCCGAGAACGTTGCGGAACCGCTCCGAATACGATTTCGTCATAACAGTCTGGTCAACAAGCGGATATGTGCCCTTTAAGACAACGTTTATCGTGTCAAGCACG
>JAFQYK010000466.1 GCA_017406485.1 Clostridia bacterium | reverse complement strand
TCCGCTACGCCAACGGCAGTTGCACGCACTCTGCCATTTTATGTTTCCGAGGCGGGGCATTTTATGGCAGACAGCGATTATTTAACCTCACGCGAAACGCATGACAGCTTTCTTTTGCTCTATACCCTAAGTGGTGAAGGCTCGGTGCAGACTGGTGAAACGGTTATAACCCTTGCGCATAATTATGCCGTAATTATTGATTGTCACTCTCCTCACGAATATAAAAGTATTTCGGAAAATTGGGAATTCATATGGATACATTTCGGCGGCAGCGGCGTGACGCCAATGTATGATGTAACATATCCGTCCGGCGCAGTATGCGCGGCAAGTATGGAAAACGCGCCTGAATTTGAGGAACAGCTAAATAGCATTATTGAGGATGCACGGCAGAATGACATCGAGGGATATATTCATCTCTCCTCCCATATGCACTCAATTTTTAACGCGGTGTGTCTTGCCGTACTTGAGAATGACAAGGTTAGTATAAAGCATAATAGCGCAAATGATGTGCGCGAGGTGGTGAGGTTTATAGAGAAAAATTATTTTAATCCGATTACAGTGGATGATATGATAGAAAATATACATGTTTCAAAATACCATTTCATACGCCGTTTCAAGCGCGCAATGGGCACTTCGCCGTACAGTTATCTTACAAACTATCGTATAAATAAATCAAAAACGCTCCTGCGTACAACAAGCATGAGCGTTTCTGAAATTGCTGAAATATGCGGATTTATGGATACGAGTAATTTTATTTCGCATTTTAAGAAGCATACAGGGCAAAAACCACTCGGATATAGACGCGATTTTTCTTTGTAGTCACAAATAAGCAATATATCCATTTAATGCTATATAGAGATATTGAAAGTATCTCTTAAAACAGATGACAGTACAAATTATGAAATAGAGCATTCATAAGCGGATAAATCTGCTATAATATTTGTTTTGACTAAAAATACGCAGTCCATCACAAAAGCGGAACACATAGAATTATAGAATGGTGACTTATTATAACATCTCCTTTGGGCTTATGTTTTCACCGTAAATGCATATAATTCATAATCAAAAGAATTTGTCAAGAATTTCGGATAGTGTTATTTCAAACATTCAATAATGGTCTGCGCTTGTTCCTCATAGCCATTACCACTGTATTCGGCAAGAAGGCTGACGCTCCGCTCTTTATGTACTATTCCGCAAAAACCATAAATAGTTTTACCGTCAACACTTGTGATTGTACATTGTATATCGCCTTTCTTCTTGCGAAATTCCCATACAACCTTAATATCCTCTACTGTAAAATCCCCATTTGTTCCGTGTTCAGTCATAAGTTCAAGAAATTTCCCACAATCATTCTCAGTCATTTCTCTTACAATAATCTTGTCCGTCTGTCCGTAAATTTTCATGATAAAAATACCTCCATTTTGATAATACCGTCACAATAAAAAAGCGCCGCACACATAGGAGCGACGCAAAAAATGTATCAACTCCGTGTTTTGCGCAACACATTTAGATAACCGGCATGAAACCAAAATAAAAGGTCCATAGGTATATCAAAATAGAGCATAATACATTTTTATCAAATGTATTATACCTATGAACCATAAACAATATGAAAGTTAAATTCTGGTTTTATACCATTATTAACTAAATGTATTGCGCAACTATAATTTTATCACATTTCTTCACTGTTGTAAACCACTAAGGCAAAAAATAAGACGGCACATTATCCCAGAAAAGTATTGAGGCTGATGATATTATCCGTCAGGATCTCTTTAATGGCAGAACTATCAGCTATGAGGAAGCATACCGTAATTTCAATACTTTTATTAAATTATCCGATGAGGATATGAGGTTTATAAAAGACCTGCTGTTTTTGCTTACAGATTATAACTTTAATTCAAGTGATGCGATACGGAAGTTAAAGGAAAACTACAAGGATACTTTGCAAAATGTTGAATGGCATTATATCGGCGGTGAATTAAACGAATATGCAAGACGGCTATCTGTAATGTCAGCAATGCTTCCTTATAGTGTTCCGTATGATGAACTTTTTAGTAAGCAGGTAAGCGATGCACTGTATGAAATGAAAAAATACAATGTTACAATGAAAATGGGCTTTAATATGCGTGTAACGGCAATAACAGGAATGTCAGATAGATTTTTTGAGTATGTATTCGATACCATGATGGACGCTATTCTGTTTGAAATCCACAACCTCATAAACAGTGGCGATACCATAAAGCTGTGCAAAAACTGTGGTAAACTGTTTGTACCGTTGAGGTCTGACGCATTTTATTGTGACAATATTTCCCCGCAGGATAATCAAAAGACTTGCAAGGAATACGGCAATTACAATCAGTGGCTCAAAAATATTGAGTCAAACAAGGCAACTAAGCTATACCGAAAAATCTATATGAGAAAGCAAACGAAGACAAAAAGACATCCGAATAATGAGAATTTTTTGAAAGAATTTGAGGAATACAAGTCAGCGACAAAAAAATGGCGTGAGGATATTAAACACGCACGCAAGACCAACGAACAGTTTTTAGAATGGCTTAAAAATATAGACACATAATTTTTTGGAAGTAATACGATATAAAAAAGTTTTGATTTGATTGCGCCTGCGGGCGCAAGAATAAGGTAACATTTTTTGCTTATTGAACATTAAACCTAATGTTCAATAAGAGAAATAATCATTGACACCATTTGTAGTTTCAATTAAAATGAAAGTGCAGAGGATATGTCAGCAGATGAATATTGAAAGGAGATTCATTAAATGGCAACCATAACAAAACGAAACGGCAGCTACCGTATAAGGGTAAGCTGCGGATATGATACAAGCGGTAAGCATATAGAACGCACTATGACATGGCATCCTCCAAAGGGCATGACGGAAAGGCAAATTGCTAAGGAGCTGAACCGTCAGGCAGTTATTTTTGAGGATGCGGTAAACAGTGGCTATATCACATCAACCGTTAAATTTTCTGATTTTACCGAGCAGTGGAAGTCTGAATATGCGGTCAATCACTTCAAGCGCACAACGATGGATAC
>JAFQYK010000465.1 GCA_017406485.1 Clostridia bacterium | reverse complement strand
GCCTTTTATATAGTTTTTCATTGTGCGTCCTCCGTGTATTTTACATCAATATTTCCGTCTATAACCTCAGCCGCGTTGTTGCTTACGCGCTCATAGCCCTGTTCAAACTCTACCCACTTATCGCCGTCAAGGTAATATTTTATATCGTTCCTATATCCGTCCGCGCCGAGAATTTGTCCGTTCATTGTGAGCGCGCTGTCCGCGTCAAAGGCGGCAAGCTCTATGCGGTTATCTCTGTAACCCTCGCAGTAAATCACATAATATTTTCTGCCTGTGTCGGGGATTTCGGGGAGGTAATGCGTTTTGGTTGCGACAATATTTACCTTGCCTGTCAGCGTATCGTAATAGAAATCGCCCGTTTTCCACGCGGTCGCGCAGGAGAAGAACAGATTTGTAGGAACATCGCCCACCTCGCCGTTGAATGGGTGGATATTGTCATAGTGAAAGCCCGTTATGGTGCGAACCTGCTTTAAAATATCGTCTGACGGTTTAAGCGTTTCCTTGTCAACAATGTACAGCGCGTCCTTGTACACGCCCCAACTTTTACTTTCCCTGACATAAATTGCGTAAAAATCCCCGTATTCACGAAAGCTTTGTATTATGTCCTCGTCGGACTTTCTGACCGCCGCCGTTGCCGCTGCGCGTCTTTCTTCGTCGGGGTAAACAGGCCTTTCAATCGCGTATTCCTCCATACCGCTTGTGTCGCCTATGGAAAATTCTATTTCCTTAAGGTCACTTTCCTTTATCTGCGGCAGACCTGTTATCTCAAAATAGAAATCCGTGTGACCGTTGCCGCCGCCTCTTGTGACATTATCAATTTTGCCTTCATAGCCGTTTACCTTGATTTTTACATTTTCGTTGATGTAACTAAAAAGGTCGGCAGGCTCGGCAAGCTGCTCTCCGTACATATAATATACAAATGATTGCAGCTTCTCCGAAAGCGCAGCGGAATAAAACGCGCCGGCGTTTTGATAAAAGGCTATGCTTGCCTGATATTTTATGCCGTTATAATGAAAACCGCAATTAAACAAATTCGCGTCACCCTTTGCGGTTATTTTGCCGTCCTGCCACAAAATTGAAAACGCGCCCTTGCTTGCGTCATAATATTGACCGCTTGTAGGGTCACTGCTTGGGTTTTCGCCTTTTGACAAAAAGACATCATATTTAAATCCCGCGCGTGTGGGGCTTGTTATTTTAAGCGTTCTGTCGGTTTCACTCCAAATTACTTCATACCCAAAATCGCGCATTTTCTCCGCCCAAATATACGTTATGCCGCCGGTGTTGTAGGCGGTGATTTCGTGACCGTCAAGCGTTGTTACAATATCGGTTTCATAGTAATCGCCCAATACCATGCCCGACGGATAGTTTGATTTTTTTATTGCAGGCGGTGTACCGTTTTCCGGATGGGCATTTTCGAGTATGTCAAGCGTGCGCGAGTCAGCATCCCAATAAACGCTGAAGGAAAAATATTTCATATCCTCCGCTTTGATAAGCGTCTGACCGCCTATGTTAATCGCTTCAATCTCATAGCCGTTTACATACGTGTTAATGTCGGTCGAGTAATACTGTCCTGCAATATCGCCGCTCGCGGCATATGCAGACGCACCGAATAAAAATAGAATTGCTGTTAAAATCAGTAGTTTTTTCATTTCCGTCACCTCAAAAAAGTTTACACTTTATTTTAACACAAAAAAAGAAATCACGCAATAATGCGTGACTCTTTTTGGGGGGTTATATGAATTTGAATTATTTGCTTAAAACCGTGCCGTCTGCAAGTGTGATTGTGTGGCCGTTGAAGTTTATTGTGCCGTTGTTTGTAAGGCTTGTAATTGTGCAGTCGCCGGTTAGTGTCCATGTGCTGCCCTTTTCGATTGTTACAACCGCATTGTTGTCCACTGCTGTACCGCCCTCGGCGTTGTCAATGATATTGATTGTTCCTGTGAATGTGCTATTGTTTGTAAGAGCAAAGTCGAGCGTTGAAATCGTATCAACTACCACATCGCCGTCAAGCGTCTGCGCGTCTGCCGTGAACTCAACCTGCGCGCCGTTTGCGCCTGCGCTGCCCCAGCCGCGCTTTGCGCTGTTGCCGACTACGCGGAGAAGCGCGCCGCTTGCGTCTGTGTTCACAATCGTAACACCCGAAAGATTTATAACGCTGTGGGTGTTGGTAACATAAATCACATCACCCGCATTACCGGTGAGAGAGCCGCCTGTCATAGTGAATTCTGATGTGCCGACAGCCGCGTCACCCGACATTGACTGATAAATCATCACATTATGCACATTCTCATCCGCGCTTGAACCGTTTTCACTCATTTTGCCGGAAACAGTGCTGTTGTTAAGAGTTATTGAGTTCTTGCCCTCTATTACAAGCGCTTCACTATTGTTTGCGGTAAG
>JAFQYK010000054.1 GCA_017406485.1 Clostridia bacterium | reverse complement strand
TAAATCATAATATCGTCACGCGCGCAGATGGAGTGCGACAGATCGGTTTTACCCTCGCGGATAAGCTCCTGCGCGTTGCCGAGCCACACGTCCGTACCGTGGGAAAGTCCCGAGATACGCACAAGCTCGGAAAACGTCGTCGGCTTTGTATCGAGCAGCATTTGGCGCACAAATTTTGTGCCGAACTCCGGCACGCCGTAGGTGCCAAGGCTCGTGCCTATGTCCTTGCCCGGCAGCAGCTTTAAAGCCTTGTTTGACGTAAACAGGCTCATAGTTTCCGGGTCGCCTATAGGTACGTCCTGCGCCTTGGTGTTTGTGATTTCCTCAAGCATTTTTATAACCGTCGGGTCATCGTGTCCGAGCTCGTCGAGCTTTAAGAGGTTCTGGTCTATCTTGTGATAATCGAAGTGGGTTGTTATAATGTCGGAATTAGGGTCGTCCGCCGGGTGCTGTACCGGGCAGAATTCGTGTATATCGTTTTCAAACGGCACAACAATTATACCGCCGGGGTGCTGACCCGAAGTTCTCTTAACGCCCTCGCAGCCCTTTGCAAGACGCTCAATTTCCGCGCGGCGCATTGTTATACCCTTTTCCTCGCAGTACTTTAAAACATAGCCGCGAGCCGTTTTTTCCGCGACAGTGCCGATTGTACCGGCTCTAAAAACCTTACCCTCGCCAAAATACGTTTCGGTGTATTTGTGAATTGTGGGCTGATAGACACCGGAGAAATTAAGGTCAATATCAGGCTCCTTGTCACCCTTGAAGCCCAAAAACGTTTCAAACGGTATATCGTGGCCGTCCTTGCGGTACGGCGTGCCGCATTTTGGGCATACCTTGTCGGGCAGGTCGCAGCCGGAAAGACCGATTTCACTTTCCATAAACTCAACATTTTTGCAGTTCGGGCAAATATAGTGTCCCTGCAGCGAGTTAACCTCGGTTATATCGGATAGATACGCCACCAGGGACGAGCCGACAGAGCCTCGCGAGCCGACAAGATAACCGTCCGCGAGCGAATGACGCACAAGCTCCTGCGCTATCTTGTACATAACCGCAAAGCCGTAGGTCGTTATCGAATACAGCTCCTTGTCAAGCCGCTTCTGCACAATTTCCGGCAACGGGTCACCGTAGATTTCCTTTGCGCGATTTGTTGAGTCGTTTACAATGTCCTCCTTTGCACCCGGAATGACAGGCGGGCATTTTGCCGCCGGTATCGGGCGCACGTAGCCTATCATATCGGCTACAAGGTTTGTGTTGTCAATAACAACCTCGCGCGCCTTTTTCGCGCCTAAATACTCAAACTCTTTAAGCATTTCCTCGGTCGTGCGGAAGTAAAGCGGCGCCTGGTTGTCCGCGTCGGCGTAGCCCTTGTAGTGCATTAGGATTTTGCGGTAGTCTGCGCCCTCCTTATCCATAAAATGCACGTCACACGTAGCGCAGACAGGCTTATTGTACTTCTCGCCCAAATTCACGATAAAGCGGTTCAGGTTCTGCAAGTCCTCGTCCGTATTTATCATCGGGTGCTTGTAATCCCTTTTCATATAAGCGTTGTTGCCTATCGGCTGAATTTCAAGGTAGTCGTAGAAATCAACTATCTCCTTTAACCTTTCATCGTCCGCGCCGTCTATTATCGCGCGCACAAGCTCGCCTGCCTCACACGCGCTGCCGAGGATTAGTCCTTCTCTTTTTTCCATAAGCAGACTTTTCGGTATGCGGGGTGTGCGGTGGAAATACTTTAGCTGCGAGGCTGAAACCAATTCGTATATGTTGCGCAGGCCTGTCTGGTTTTTGGCAAGAATGATTATATGGAACGCCTTGTTTTTCTTTGCTGCGTCACGCAAATCGAACTCGGTGTTAAATTTCGCAATCTCCGTTTTACCCTCCACGCGTAGCCGGGCTATCATCTTAACAAACGCATCCGCCGTCGCCTTTGCATCGTCCACGGCGCGGTGGTGGTTGTCTAAGATTACACCGAGGTGCTTTGAAAGCGTGTCGAGCTTGAAGTTATGGAGCTCAGGGTACATACACCGCGCGAGCATAAGCGTGTCAAGCACGCAAAAATCATATGGCAGATTATTTTCCTCCGCCGCCTTTTTGATAAAGCCTGTATCAAATGCCGCATTATGAGCCACAAGCACACAGCACTTGCAGAATTCAAAAAATTCCGGCAGTATCTCCCCTATTTTCGGTGCATCCTTTACCATTTTATCGTTTATGCCGGTGAGGTCTACGATGTTTTCGGGGATAGGCTGACACGGGTTTACAAACGTTGACCATTTATCAACAATCTGACCGTTTACCACCTTTACCGCGCCTATTTCGGTTATGTTGTTTTTATTTTTGTCAAGGCCTGTTGTTTCTATATCAAACACAACAAACGGACTGTCAATCGTTTCATCGGTCGCGTTATAGGTTATTTTTTTGCTGTCGTCAATCAAATAGCCCTCGACGCCGTAAATAACCTTTATCTTCTGGTTGTACATATCCTTTTCCCTGTCGTAACCCGAAGCCTTCATCGCGTCCGGAAACGCCTGTACAACGCCGTGATCTGTTACGGCTATCGCCTTATGGCCCCAGTAAACGGCGCGGTCTATTAAATCCTCCACGCTGTTCACCGCGTCCATTGCCGACATCTGCGTATGCAAATGAAGCTCCACTCTCTTTTTCGGAGCCGTGTCCTGCCTTACCGGCGGTGCGGGGATTTTTGCAACGGAGTTTATCATAATAACCGTTTCACCCGCGTAATCATCAAACTGCGCCTTGCCGTTCATTACAACATACGCGTTGCCCTTTTTTACGCCGCCCTTTATCTCACCGTAAAGCTTTTTAAACGCCTCGTCGTCATCTGTTTTTGTTATAAACAGCTTTGCCGAGATTGAGTCATCGTTGTCGGTTATGTGCATTGTTATGAGGTGATATGTTTTGCCGTTCTTTTTTGAGGTTATCTCGCGTTCATCAAGAAAAAATACCTTTCCCGAAATCGTCACCGAGCCGGAGGACGAATTTATAGAGCTTATCGAGATTACGTTGTCCTTTATCGGACGTCCGTAAAGCATAGTCGAAACGTCTACCCTGCCGCGGTATTTTATATTTCCGCCTACCGCGCCGGCCGTTTCGGGGTCAACCTCGTATATCATAACGTTGCGCTCTATCCTTTGCCCTGTTTCGTTTATCTCCACAATGACATCATTCAAATTACACGCCTGCTTCACCGCTGCCCTGACCTTGTCCGCGGCAAAATCAGACGTTCCTTTAGGGAGCGTCAGCTTTAGCTTCCGCCTGCTTTTTGACATACTGATTTTTTCAACCTCTATGTCCTTTATGTCGCTGTCCGTTATGCTTTTAAACAGCACGCCTATTTTTGGATTCATTACATTGCCTTTCTTATGGTCAAAAAAGGACAGGGGCAAGCCCTGTCCCTACATTGCCATTCCATTATTACTTAAAATAATTCACTCCCGCTTCAAAGAGCTTCTGATCCTTTTCGCCCGGTACATTGAAGGAAACATTGTTACCTATTCTCTCGCTGTGTCCCATCTTGCCGAATACGCGTCCGTCGGGGCTTAATATTCCCTCGATAGCCGATACGGAGCCGTTCGGGTTCCACGCTATGTCATAGGTTGCCTTGCCCGAAAGGTCAACGTACTGCGTCGCAATCTGTCCGTTCGCTGCAAGCTCTGCTACCTGCTCCGGCGTGGCGATAAAGCGTCCCTCGCCGTGCGAGAGCGCGATTGTGTGAACATCGCCTGTGTTTACATTGCTAAGCCACGGCGATTTATTTGACGCAATTCTTGTACGCGCCAT
>JAFQYK010000464.1 GCA_017406485.1 Clostridia bacterium | reverse complement strand
TTAAATAATCTTAACCCCTGCGAAAATAAAGGTTCTTCTTGTCCCATTAAGTTAAATTCTTCTTCCGATAATTCAATGTCAGCCGGCAATGGCTCTGTGTGAACAATCGGTTCGTAATTCTCTTCTTCCTCCGTCATATCAGGTTCATAGTACACCTCATTGGAAGAATTAGCTGATGGCTCTGCTTCAGCTTCAGCATTTTCCCACGGCGATGCGACAGTCACCTCTATATTTTCGAAATCATCTTCATTTTCTGCAAACACAGGAGTCGCTCCTATCAGCATAGAAAATGTAAGTAATATACTTATTATCTTCTTCATTTATACTCTGTTCATAATGTTGTCAAGCATTATGAGAAGTCCGACAGCTTTCATTTGGTCGCCAAGCTCCAATATATCATAGCAGATAATTCTGTTGTCAATATTCACATTAGATTGATGTGCAAATGCGTCTAAGCTGCCCGTAGCAAATAACTCAAGCGACAGTGCCAAGTCGTGCGCTTCCTGTTCGGGCTGCTTCAGAAGCTCGTTTCTGAAATCAATCAGTGTCGGCATTTCCTTTTTCTTGCCGTTAAAGTAGTCCGCATACACAAGAATTGTGCAGCGGTCAATGATGGAACGGTCTTTTGCACCTACACCGCCGCCAAAGCGTGTGTCGCCGTTTTTCAACAGTTGGTCGAACAGCGATATAAGAAATTCCGACTTTATAGATACGGGGTTTTCATCGCTTGCCGTATCCTGTGAAATATCCATAGCGTTTATGTGATTTTCCGATGATGCGGACAGCTTCACAATCTCGCCGCCAAGATTTGATATAAGGGGCGCATATTCGCGTTCGGGATCGACAACGATAATATCGTCCTCCGTGAACAGTGCCGACATAGCAATCTCCATTTTACTTGCAAACGATTTACCGCTGCCCGAAACGCCGAGTATAAAGCCGTTACCGTTCAAAAGTAGCTTGCGGTTACACATAAGCAGATTGTGAGAAATAGCATTTATGCCGTAGTACAAGCCGCCCTCGTCTATAATCTCATGTGTCTTATACGGAATAAGCGCGGCTGTGCTTTCCGTTGTAAGCGTTCTGACAGCTTGAATATCCATCATTCCATAGGGTAGTGCGGTGTTAAGTCCTGCTTCCTGTTGGAAGTTCAAAACGGCAAGGTCACAAAAACACTTTTTGCCGATAGAGATTATTGACTCCGTATCATTATCCAAGTCGGTTTTGCTATCCGCTATGTGCATAAGCGTCATAGTGACAAACATCATTCTTTGGTCGCGCGTTGTTAAATCGTCCATAAACTCGCGCAACTCTGCTCTCATCTGCTCCATTTCATACGGAATTGTAGCAGAAAAGTTATTATTCATATTCTGACGCTGTTGCCATTTTGCAATGTCCGTTTCCGAAGCCAATATCTTTTTCTGTATTTCCTTAACCGCCTTGTCTGTCGGTATAGGCTTTACATCAATGGAAATCATCATAGAACGCGAAAACTCCGTAAGCTGCGAGATTAAATCGTCCTTCAAAAATGACGGATAGCCTTTGAGGAACATCACTCTCGCGTACTTATCGCCAAACTGTATGTAGTCCTTCTTGAACTCTATAAAGTCGGGCGCGATATAGTCCTTGAAATCTGCACCGCGCGCGATAGCCTTCTTAATTTCAAAGTCAAAAGCGTCATTCGTTCCTCTGAATACATCGTGAAAAATACGGAGCCTGTCTTTATAGCCAAGCTCCGTAATGGTAGAGGATATTTTTGCAAAATCTGCGGCAAGGTCTGTGCCCACTCTCGCAAAATATGTCCTCGCTTCTTTTATATTTTTCTTTTCGCTGTAAACCGTAATGTACTTATCGTGTACGATGTTGTTTGACTGCGCCATTTTATCCGACAACAATTCCTCAAGCTCCAAGATGTATATTTTGTATTTCTTGTTGCTCACGGGCGCGTCCATTTTCTTGAATATGTTATTTTCTATCTGACGGTTATATACTGTTATCTTTGCCGTTGCGTCCGTAGGGAGTGCGTTCAATATTGCGCCGTGTGCTAAAAACAT
>JAFQYK010000463.1 GCA_017406485.1 Clostridia bacterium | reverse complement strand
GATATCGCTATCTGTCAACTCCTCCACTTGTATGCCTTTTGCTGTGTCTACACTCTGCAATTCAATAGGCACAGACTGAGCAATATCTATATCATCAACTATCTCTTCAGCCTTAAGGTCATCTTTGTAAATTCTTATAGATTTACCATTTTTTTCTATCCGTTTAACCTTCACAGATAAACCTGAGGGGACGGCATCACACGGCTTGATTACTACTATATCACCGGTTTTGGCGTTTTTTATAGTTTCATCCGGATTTTGAAATTCATAGTATGTTTTTTTATCATTTGTACTGACAATATTCGTATTGTCATCGGCATCAGCATATTCCAAATTTTTCTTATAATAGACTTTATTTTCAGATGGTCTAAGGCCGGCGATGAAATTTGATGAGTTGCCTGTGGTAAGATACATTATACCCCAGCCAGTTAATTTTCCCTTTGATAAGTATGCCGTACATGGAATATTTAAATATTCCGAACCATAGTATTTATTGTTTACAACTTGTGAACCGCCGTTCCACCCGTAATTTGTTGGAATGTTAACCTCTTTGTTACTTCCATTCGGATAGTATTCATTGTCAAAATTGTCTGCTTGTGTGACAACAAATGTATTGTTATTTTTTAAATATCCTTTTACTTTATATACATCATGCCTCTTGGTAAATAAATTCTGAAAGTCTTCCCCCTCATCATCTTTAACTTCAAGGTTCGGAACTAATCTACCGTCAAATGTTGTGTCATAATCTTTCACAATACATACTGGAGCATCCATTGCATTGTACACAAGCTTTGCAACATCGGCTCTTGTCAACTGTGTATCATCTGCTAACCCTGACATTCCATAAGTTATTCCTTGTGAAGCCGCCCATGTTTTATATCCATTCGGCCAACCTCCCGAACCCTGTGCAAATGTTTCATATCCAATAGCTGACACAAGCATTTTCTGTGCTTGAAGATATGTAACATTATCATCTGGTCCAAATTCATAATCATTATATCCCGATATAAATGTATCATTCACTGCTTTATTGATATAACCATTCGCCCAGTGATCCGATGAAACATCCCAAAATTTTGTCTGGGCGGTCAATTTATAGGCTTCTTCGCCTTCGCCCAAAGCATCTATAATCATTTTTGTAATCTGCGCCCTTGTAACAAGTTCGTCTGGTCGAAAAGTTCCGTCTTCAAAACCTGATATAACATCCATGTATGACAACACACTAACAGCATCAAAATACGAAGCATCTACCGGAACATCCGGATACATTGCGGTGTTGTAAATTTCGTCACTTGCCGCACCACTACTCGCTGCAACACCCACAGATATAATAGCTGCTATAAGCATAGCCCCGACTAATCTTATTTTTTTCATATACGTATGCCTCCTTAACAAACTGGTATTTAGTGTCATAAACTACAAAAGCGTAGTCTCATCCTAACTGAAATTATAATCATTACTGACCTATAATTGGTCGCTTGGAAAGCGACAATTATAATTTTCATTACATAATTTCGATTATGTGGTAGAAATAAAAAATAATTTATATGACACTGTGAAATACATGATATAGTTTTAAGACCAATACTAATTTAGGAACGCATTGGTCTGTTTGCAATGTGAATATTGTAGAAATTGAATATTTTTGCTAAATATCAGCTGAAAATTATTGACCTAATCAAGCAATTATGATAAAATTTATGTATATTGATAATTATTAATTACAACATAATCGAAATTATGTGGTTAGCATCTCAGCAAGCCCATTTTTTCAATCTGCCGGCGGTGAATATCGCCGCTTTCCATCGTGTAGATGCGAGTGGTGTTTACATTGCTGTGACCGAGTATGTCGGCAAGGCGTACAATATCTTTCTGCAATGAGTAGAAAGTTCGAGCAAACAGATGACGGAGATTGTGGGGGAATACCTTTGAGCGTGCAACTCCCGCGGTGTCGCACAGCTTCTTCATATCAGCCCAAATATTACTTCTATCAAGTGGTTTTCCGTTTCGCGTAACGAACACGGAGCCACTTTTTATATTGTGAGCCTTGATGTAGCCTTTGAGCATTTTGCAAAGCTGCTTGTGCAGGATTACCGTTCGTGTTTTGCCCTTACAGCGAATATCCGCGCACCTGTTATTTACGGCTTCAACGGTTATATATTTTAACTCCGATACCCTTATTCCAGTAACGCATATTGTCTGCATAAGATAGTAAAGACGTTCATTTTTCTTTTCTTGCGCTGCTTTCAAAAGCCGTTCATATTCCGCTTTTGTAAGCTCTTTATCCTTATCGGCAAAAATGCGTCTTTGTATTTTAAGCGTCTTAACCTTACAATCGTGCCAACCGAGATAATCAAGCAAGCTGTTGAGCGAGGAAACAGCAGAATTAACACT
>JAFQYK010000462.1 GCA_017406485.1 Clostridia bacterium | reverse complement strand
GTTGAAGTTCTGTGAGTCCTCGTGAACGCGAACGTCAAACTCAACAAGACCGTACGGGTCAATCTGGTTTACAGCGGTGAGATTTCTCTGATACATATAGAAAGAACCCGCGCCGTCGCCCGAGCCTGTCTTGTCACTGTTTGAATACATATGGCAATAGTTTACATTTCTTACGTCATCATGACTGTAGGTCTGATAATGAACGCTTGCACTGCCCTTCGAAAGCCACGGCGAACCGTCGAGAATAACGCCGAGACCATAATAACCCTGGCCGGAATTACCGCCGATTGAGCAGTCTGTGAAATCTGAATTTTCAATATACTTCGCAGTGTCCTCAGCGCTTACCATCGGAATTGCCAAGGCCTGAACAGCGAGCATACCCGCCGCAATAATTGATACTAATTTTTTAGTCATATCGCACTCTTCCTTTCGATGCTTTTTCAGCAAATTTATCATACTACTGATATTTTACCTTATTTTGTACAAAAAAGAAATACAAAAAGCAGATAAAAATGTTCAAAAAAACGCAAACGGACGAAGCATAACTTCGTCCGTTATTTATATCTCTATTTCACACCCTGCTCCGAAATTGACAGACGTTTTTCAACACGGTTGAAGATAAATGTCAGTATAAGCGTAATAGCAAGGTAGAAAAGCGCGGCCACCAAAAGCGGAGATATTTTCATATCGCGGTTTACCGCGCGCTGTGATGCGCGCATAAGGTCTATGAGCGCGATTGATGACGCGAGCGCCGTATCCTTTACCAGAACGATTGTTTCGTTCGCTATGGGCGGTATAACGGTTCTTAGCATTTGCGGCACGACAACGTAGCGCATTGTCTGTATTCCTGTTAAGCCCAGAGCCTTTGACGCCTCGTACTGTCCATTGTTTACGCCTATTATTCCTCCGCGGAAGATTTCGGCAAAGTACGCGCTGTAGTTTAATACAAACGCTATCGCAGATGCCATAAACGCCGACAATGCCATCGTGTCACCATTCGGGAGCTTTATCATAGCCGAGCCGAAATAGAAGAAGAATAGCTGCAGCATTAGCGGCGTGCCGCGGAATATAAGCAGGTATAGGTAAATGATTACCCGTATCGGCAGCTTTATTATTTTCACAAACAGGTTGTCCGTCAGCTTTTTTTGTACCGCCTCGTTTAACAGAGCAATCAAGAGTCCCAGCGGCAGTGAAAGCACGAGTGTTACCGCAAACAGATACAGGGTGATTTTAAGACCCTCCAAAAGCTGCGGCATTATTGAAATGATGTAATCCATATTACTTAATCAAATCCTCGCCGAACCACTTTTTGCTGATTTCAGATGTCTTTCCTTCAGCCTTGCAGGCATCGAGAGCCTTGTTGATTGCTTCCATAAAAGCGTGGTCACCTATTCTGCCGCCTACGCCGTAATCCTCTGCGTCAAAACCATCCTCTAAAACAACAAACTTATCCGTCATACCCTCCTTCTGGAGATAGTATCTTACGAAAATCTCATCAATAACAGCCGCGTCGGCTCTGCCGGCGTCAACCTCCATAAGAACCTGTGAATTCTCCTTGAAACGCGCAATATTTGCGTCGCCTATTGAATCATATGTAGCCTTATCAGCTTTTAAAGCGTCCTCTGAGGTTGAACCATCCTGAAGCACAACCTTCTTGCCTGCGAGGTCAGCCTTTGTCTTTATGCTTGAGCCCGCCTTAACAATGATTGACTGCTTTGTTGAAAGGTACGGATTTGAGAAGAGTACCTCCTTACGTCTTTCATCTGTTATTGAGAAGCCGTTCCAGATAACGTCAATCTTACCTGTTGAAAGCTCCAT
>JAFQYK010000461.1 GCA_017406485.1 Clostridia bacterium | reverse complement strand
ATTATGCCGCGGTGACGGCCTATGACGTTGCCGTTTACATCAAGTATATCGCCCTCGCGCGGTACGTAATCTGAGTAGTCGGTTATAAATTTTGCGTAATCGTCATCCTCGACAAAACAAATTTCCTGACTGTCCTTTTTATGCGCCACGCCAAGACCGAGCTCCTCCGCCTTTTTTCGCACCCATTCCTTGTCATACGCGCCAAGCGGCATAAGCGTGTGTTTGAGCTGTTCCTGCGTGAAGTTGTATAAAACATAACTCTGGTCTTTTTTCGCCGCTTCGCTCGCCCGGAGGATATATTTTCCGTTTTCGTCCTGCTCTATCTTCGCGTAATGGCCTGTCGCGACATAGTCTATCTCCATAGCGAGCGCCTTTTTTAAAAGCGCGTCAAATTTAAGGTACTTGTTGCAGGCTATACACGGGTTCGGCGTTCTGCCGCGGGTATACTCGTTCACAAAATAATCAACTACCTTATCACGAAACATATCCTTGAAATTCATTACGTAAAAATCTATTCCAAGCTTATCGCATACGCGTCTTGCGTCCTCCACCGCGCTCTCTGCGCAGCAGCCCTCGTGCTTTACGTCAGAGCTGTCCGAGTACGACCAAAGACGCATTGTCGCGCCTATAACGCGATAGCCCTGCTCCTTTAAAAGCGCGGCCGCAACAGACGAGTCCACTCCGCCCGACATACCGATAAGCACACTTTTTTGCTTCATTGATTTCCTCCAAAAAGTTTCTCATTCTATTTTATCACAGTTACGTGATAAAAGCAATCCGTAACGAAAAAAACGCCCGAAGGCGTTTTTTCAGAAGTCACTTTCATCTGCCGCTATGGACACGGCAGGCACGCGCGCCGGTTGCGGCGGAGCTTTAGGCGGTACGGGGGCTTTGGGCGGCTGCTTCTTTTGCTTTTTGCCCTTTGTCAGCTTTGCAATCGTATCGTCTACCAAGTAGTACGAAACGAATGCCACAACCGCAGATACGGCATAAACGCCGAGCACATACCAAATCTCGTCCGTCCAACCCATCTGCACGAACACATCTACAACAATCATATGGTACAGATACAATCCGTATGACAAATCAATTTTAAATCTGAGCTTACCGAAGCTGTAGCCCGCGCCTATTGTCAGCATTACAAGCAGCAGCACGATAATCATATCCTGATACTCGCCTATCCTCACCGCGCCGTGCATTATCCATATTCCGCGCGCGATTATGAGAAGTATCAGCAGAATTTTTATCCTGCTCAAAAACGGGACAATTTTTTCACGCCAGCGGTAGATAAACCAACCCGTGAAATAAATATAGAAAAACGGCAGGCAGGTGTGGGAAATTATGTTCTTTACCTCAACGCTCACAATACTCTGAATATGCGGCGTTACAAGGTTCAGCGCAAGCGAAAATACCCATACGGCTATCCATACGCCGATTTTACGATTTTTTAACAGGCGATATATAAACGCGGTAATAATGTAGAACTGAACCGTGTAAATCATAGTCCATAGGCTGCCCTGGAAGTTTCCGACGCCAAAGGATGATATAAAATCGGGCTGCGGAAAATCACGTATAAAGCAGAGCTGGCCAAGAAACCAATGCAAAAACGTTTCATTATATACAAAGCCGCAAAACGCCGCCGCGACTACAACTCCAACTATAATACATATCCAGAGCGACGGTATTATACGGAAAACACGTTTTTTCAAAAATTCGCCTACGCCCTTGCTTCTTTCCATTGACGCGGGAATTAAAAAGCCGCTTATGCAGAAAAGCACAACAACGCCGCTCCACCAGTTAAAGGCTGCGGAGGTTTCAATATGCGCTACGTGACGGAAAATGTGCTGCGTCATAACGTGCAGCGCGCTCAAAAGACGCAGCAAATCAAAGCAGTTTTCGCCAAAATTGAATTTTTGGTTCTTTAACGATACTCTCACGCGCTCACCTCCGCTTTTTTGTCGCATAATAATAGTATATGTCATATTATAAATTATATCAGTTTATAAGTCAAGGAATTTTAATTGTAAACCACGCTCAAAAATATAGGTTGACAAATGCGCATTTTTATATTATACTTTTTTACCGTAAGCAATAAGGAGGTAGAATTTTATGAAAACAAAAACAATGATTGTATGCGCGCTTATGGCGGCTGTTATGTGCGTCTGCTCGGTTATAACCGTGCCGATAGGGCCCGTTCCGGTGACGCTCGGCCTGTTCGGCGTTATGATAGCGGCTGTAATTTTAGGCGGCGGCAAGGCGGCTGTCGCAACGGCGGTGTTTATTCTTCTGGGAGCAGTCGGACTGCCTGTGTTCTCGGGCTTCAAGGGCGGCTTTGCAGTGCTTGTCGGCCCGACGGGCGGTTACATATGGTCGTATATCCCCGTTGCGCTGATTATCGGATTTTTTGCTGTTAAGAGCTTTAAAAACAAATGGGGTACGCTTGCGGTCATCTTCGGGGCGTGCCTGACCGGAATTGCGGTTTGCTACACGCTCGGCACAATACAGTTTATGGCTGTCACCGGAAACGATTTGCCAAAATCGCTCGGCTTGTGCGTTCTGCCGTTTATACCGTTTGACATCGCAAAGGCAGTTATTGCGACAGTTGCGGGCAGCACGGTAAGAAAGGCGCTTTTAAAGGCCGGACTTATCTGAAAGATAAACAGAAAAAAAGACGGATTTTTGAAATCCGTCTTTTTTAGTTGCCAATTAGTTTGCAGCCGGAGCCTGAGTGGGCGCTTCAGCGGGCGCCTCTGTCGGAGCGTCTGTCGGAGCGTCTGTCGGAGCCTGAGTTTCCTCAGCCTTTGCCTCCTTTGCAGACTGAGCCTGCTTCTCGCTTTCCTCTCTCTTCTGCTTGTCTATCTCGTCAACCTTGTTCTTTATTTCCTTGTAACGCGTGTCACCTGTAATATTGTCACCAAGACCATACCTTTCCTTGAAGGTGTTAAGATTATCCTCGCCTACATATGCCTTAAGCGGCGCTTCACCTATAGCCTCACCCCAAGGAGTGTTCTCGTTTACCCAATCAGGCAGTTCAAGAACCTTCTTTGCATCTTCAACGTTTTCCATACCTACAAACTGGTTCATTTCAATAATTACGCCAAATGGAATTGTGTTGTATGCCGAAGCCTCAGATGTGTTCTCCGGCATATCCTCAGGCAGCTTGTATATCTTAAGGAATTCCTTGTAATCCATACCCGACTGCTCGGCAACCTGACCGATCGTTCTTCCGGTTACGTCAACATATTTCTCATACTTATTGGCAAAGAAAAACTTACTTACAAGAATAACAGCCACAACAATGATAGCAACAACAACAGCGGCGCATATCGCGATTACGGCAACCTTCTTTGTGTCTGCCTTACCTGTCTCATCCGTAATGGCAGCCTGTACGTTTTCACCGAATTCATCAGCTTTTTCGCCTATCTGATCGGCAACGTCACCGATGGCTTCCTTTACCTCACCGGCATTTTCAACTGCCGCATCGGCGAAGTTCTCAACGCCTTCCTTAATATCGCCGCCAAGGTTCTCTACGTCGTCCTTAACGTCCTGAATAGTTTCCTCAACGGTTTCCTTTATGCCTTCAACTTCGGATTTAACCTCGTCTGTTGCGTCAGCATCCGCGTTTTCGGCGTCAGCCACGGTTGATTCTTCCGCTTCCGTTACTTCCTCCGCCTTGTCCTGCACCTCTTCCGCTGCTTCTTCAGCGGTCTCGGCTGCCTCGTCTGCCGCCTCTGCAGCAACTTCCTCAGCCTTTACTTCCTCTGCCTCTAATTCCTCGTTTAAATTCTTCTCGTCATTCATCTGAACGTCTCCCTTTCAAATTATTTTGCCGGAGTCTCTTGTGCTGCTCCGGTGGTCTGCGCGTTTTGGCCCTCTGCACTTGCAGCCTGCTGCTTAGCGTTCACAGCATCTGCAACAGCCTTTTCAAAATCCTGAAGGCTTGTTTCGTCTGTTACGGCATCATCCGCAAGGCCGTAGGTCTGCTTTGCTGTTGCAAAAGCCTCGTCGCCGAGCGCCTTCTTTGCGGGCATTGAAACAAAGTCCTTATAAAGTGTGTCCTCTGTTACAGCGTCCGAAAACTGCGAAACATCAATAGTGCCGCCCTGCTCGCCGACATATTTGTTGTAGTTGCCTATGGTCATATTCTGTACCATCTCGCTTGCAAGAGTGTCTGCATTTACAGTATCGCCGACTGTAAGACCGTACTGAGCCAAAAAGTCCTCAACGCTCATATTCTGCTCCTTGGCAAGGAACGCCACATTCGGCTCCTGCTCGCCGTTTCTCATCGCCTTATCCGTCATACGCTGCTGTACGTGCGGTATTACCAACAGCGCCGATGCTATAACAAATGCGACTATTATAACTACCGAGATAAGCGTGAGCATTGAATTGGAACCCGATGCATTGTTTGTGCTTCTTTTCATTATATTATTTCTCCTTCCGTTTTGTGCTAAGTGCAAATTCTTCCTAAAATTGCACACATCTTTAACAATATACCACTTTAGCGAAAAAAAATCAATATGTTTTTTCTTTTTTTTGTTTCATTGTATGACATCTTATGATATACTTTAGGAAAGGAGTTTGCTATGAATTACGAAGAAACCATAAATTACATACATTCCATACCGAAATTCCGCCGGCCGCTTGGCAACGAAAATCTGGCGCGGCTTCTCGGTCTTTTGGGCAATCCGCAGAAAAAACTGCGGTTTGTTCACATTGCCGGCACAAACGGCAAGGGCAGCGCGGCGGCTATGACGGCGGAGATTTTAAAACGCGCGGGGTATAAGACAGGACTTTTCACCTCGCCCTTTATTGAGGTATTTAACGAAAGAATATGCGTTTGCGGCAAAAATATTCCCGATAATTTACTTATAGAATATACCGAAAGAGTTAAAAATATTATGGAAACGTCGGGCGCGCTCGTGAGCGAATTTGCCTTTGTGACGGCTGTTGCATTTCTGTATTTTTATGAGCAAAAATGTGACTTTGTCGTTTTGGAGGTCGGTATGGGCGGCTCTCTTGATGCTACGAACGTAATCGACAATTCCGTGGTAAGCGTTATAATGAAAATCGCGCTTGACCACACGCAATATCTTGGTGATACTATTGAAGAAATAACCGTGGAAAAATGCGGTATTATAAAGCAGGGCGGCACTGTTATAGCTTATCCGAACGAGAAAAAAACGCTTGATATAATCAGAGCATACGCACAGGAAAAACACGCAGAGCTGAAAATTGCCGATGTCAGAAAGGCGGAGGGCTATGAGCTTTCGCTTAAAGGCGCGTATCAGCCGTATAACGCGGCGGTCGTTTTGGAAATAGTAAACGTAATGCGCGAAAAAGGCATCGAAATTCCCGAAAAAGCCGTTACGGACGGTCTTAAAAACACCCAATGGCCGGCGCGGTTCGAGTGGGTCAGGGATAATATTGTGATTGACGGCGCGCATAATCTTGACGGTATAAAGGCGCTTAAACAGTCGCTTTTGGAACTTAATAAGCCGGTGACGCTTGTAATGGCAATGATGGAGGATAAGGCGTATGAGGAGTGCATACGTGAAATTGCGCCTGCTGCAAGCCGTTTTATTGCGACGGAAATTGATATGCCCAGGTGCCTTAAAGCCGCGGATTTAGCTGAAATTGCCGGAAACGCCGAGGTTATTCCCGATGTAAAAAAAGCCATTAAAGCAGCGCAAAACGGCGTCAGCGGCGTTATATGTATCTGCGGTTCGCTTTATCTTGCGGGCGAGGCGCGGAAATTTTTGAAAAAAAGCTAAATTTGTACTTGCAAAACGGAAATACTTATGTTATACTACATTGTGGCGTTTTTTGTGATGCCGAAAATTACGAAAGGAGGAATTTACGTGAAAGAAGGAATACATCCCGATTACAAGCAGACTACTATAACCTGCGCGTGCGGAAATGTGATTGAAACAGGTTCAACAAAGGAAAACATTCAGGTTGAAATTTGCTCGAACTGCCATCCGTTCTTCACAGGTAAGCAGAAGCTTGTTGATACAGGCGGTCGTGTTGAGAAGTTCAACAGACGCTTTAACAGAAAGCCGGCTAATTCATAATCGGCAAAATTTAATTTTAATTTTAGTTTATAAGTTGAACCCTCGCTTGGAAAGCCGAATCACCAACGGCATCTCAGCTAAGGGCGATGATTTATCATAGGAGGTGAAATCATGACAAAGGAACGTAAGGAGCAGATCATAAAGGAATTTGCTACTCACGAGGGCGACACAGGTTCGCCGGAGGTACAGGTTGCACTTCTCACAGAGAGAATTAACCACCTCAACAACGAGCATCTTAATGTTCACAAGAAGGACCATCACTCAAGAAGAGGTCTTCTTATGATGGTAGGTAAAAGACGCGGTCTTATGAACTACCTCAAGAGTCAGGATATCGAAAGATACCGTGCGCTCGT
>JAFQYK010000460.1 GCA_017406485.1 Clostridia bacterium | reverse complement strand
TTTCTTTATTTTTTTTGAAAAATAATGAGCTTGTAAAAATTGAAACAATATATAAAGAAAAGTTACCTCTTTTTTATTGAAAAAAACTTAGTTATGTAGTACAATATAATTGGAAAACTATGAATAACGGAAATTTCGCCCTGTTTCTTTGGGCATAAAACAAAAAATATGAAAGGCGGATAGGAATAATGCCGGAAAATGAATTTAAAATACCACTAATAAAAATAATTGAGGAATTTGATCTTGAAAAAATCTACGAGCCTGCGGATATTGAGGAAATTATGATTTCCCGCTCGGATATTACGCGTCCCGGACTTCAGATAGCCGGATTTTTCGATTATTTTGACGCCAGCCGCATACAAATTATGGGTAAGGTTGAGTTTACATATCTCGAAAACTTTCCCGCGGATGAGAGAGCGGCTAAGATTGAAAAGCTGTTCGCTCAGCATATTCCCGCGCTTATCATATCGCGCGGTATGCAGATATTCCCCGAAATGGTCGCTTTGGCAGAAAAGCATAACGTTCCTCTTTTAAGGTGCGAAAACGGTACATCTGCCTTTATGAGCGCGCTTATAGAGTACCTTAACACTCAGCTTGCGCCGCGTCTTACGCGTCACGGCGTACTTGTCGAGGTTTACGGCGAGGGCATTCTTATTATGGGCGAAAGCGGCGTCGGCAAGAGCGAAACGGCAATCGAGCTTGTAAAGCGCGGTCACAGACTTGTTGCTGACGACGCGGTTGAGATAAAGCACGTATCGGACAACACGCTCGTTGGCTCATCACCTGAGATTATACGTCATTTTGTGGAGCTCAGGGGCATAGGTATTATTGACGTTAAGGAGATTTTCGGTATAGGCTCGGTTAAGGACGAGGAAAATATTGATATGATTATCCACTTAGAGCCCTGGGAGGACGGCAAGCAGTATGACCGTCTCGGTATGGTGGACGAATATACGAATATTATGGGTATAAACGTACCCTCGCTCACCATTCCCGTTAAGCTCGGACGTAACCTCGCCGTTATAGTCGAGGTCGCGGCGATGAACAACAGACAAAAGCGTATGGGCTATAACGCCGCGGTTGAACTCAACAAGCGACTTATGGAGCATATGGAAAGTCAGCTTTCATTATAATTACAGAACAAGAGGATTTTGAATGAAGATATTATTTGATACACACACGCACACACTTGCAAGCACACACGCGTATTCAACAGTTATGGAGAACGCAAAATACGCGTCGGAAATCGGTATGGAGGCAATAGCCGTTACCGATCACGCGCCCGCGATACCCGACGGGGCGCACGAGTGGCACTTCCTGAATTTAAAGGCATTGCCGCGCGAGATATACGGCGTTAAGATACTCTACGGCGCGGAGGTAAATATTGTTGATTTAGAGGGCAATATAGACCTGGGCGAGGATATTTTAAAGAAACTTGATGTGGTAAACGCAAGCATACACCGCCCCTGCTACAAGGATTTCGGCGCAAAGGACAATACAAGCGCATACCTTGCCGTTGTGCAAAATCCGCTTATAGATGTTATCTGCCACAGCGGCTCACCCGATATGGCATATGATTACGAGAGGATAATCGACCTTGCAAAGAAGAACCACAAGCTGATGGAAATAAATAATCATTCCTTCTTTATGAGAAAATCAAGCATACCGAACTGCAAAAAAATTGCGGAAATATGCAAGGAGAAAGAGGTTGGTATTGTCGTTTCGTCCGACGCGCATATTGCGTTTGAGATAGGTGACTACAATTACGCTTTGGATATGCTTAAAGAAATATCCTTCCCCGAAAAGCTGATAATGAACAGAAGCTTAAAGGCATATGAGGACTTTATGGCTGAAAAGGGCAAAAAGCTGTTCCAGTGGGGATATTAATTTTGGAGGTAATTCGATTGTTAGACAAGGAAAGACTGTCGTCCATAGCGGAGGACGTGCTTTATGACGAGCCTATGAGCGCTCACACAACCTTCCGCATAGGCGGAAACGCCGACGCGTTTGTGAATGCGTCAAGCGCTCTGGAAATAGGCAAGGTAATTCATTTTTGCGAGGATACAAATACTCCGTATATGATAGTGGGCAACGGCTCAAATTTACTTGTTTCCGATAAGGGCATACGCGGAGTTGTGATACACATAGGAAAAGCGATGTCAAAATGCCGCATTGACGGTGATGAAGTGACGGCTGACGCGGGTATTTTAATGTCGCAGCTCGCGCATAAAATACTGGAAGCGAACCTTACCGGTTTTGAATTTGCCGCCGGAATACCGGGCACGCTCGGCGGCGGATTATTTATGAACGCCGGAGCCTACGGCGGCGAGCTAAAGGATATTGTTGAAACCGTGACCTTTATCGCGCCCGACGGGCTTATCAAAACAGAAACGGCAGACAATCTCAAATTCGGCTACAGAACGAGTATTTTTGCTGAGGGCGGTTACACTATACTATCCGCAAAAATGTTACTTAAAGAGGGCGTATATGACGAAATCAAAGCAACAATGGCGGACTTTAATAGCCGGCGCAGCGAAAAGCAGCCGCTTTCGCAGCCTTCGGCAGGCAGCACGTTTAAACGCCCCGATGGCTATTTTGCAGGAAAGCTCATTCAGGACGCAGGCCTTATGGGATATAAGATAGGCGGCGCGATGGTAAGCGATAAGCACGCCGGTTTTGTGGTAAACACGGGCGGCGCAACGGCTAAGGATGTTATGGATTTAATCAGATACGTACAAAAGACAGTAAACGAAAAATTCGGGGTAATGTTAGAACCCGAAGTCAGAATGGTAGGCGAAGCATAAATGCAGTACACAATCGTAACCGGTATGTCCGGCAGCGGAAAGACAAGGGTAATACGGTTTTTAGAGGATATGGGCTATTTCTGCATAGATAATATGCCCCCTGTTTTGATACCGAAATTTTCCGAAATGCTTTCAAGCGTGAACGGCAGCTTTAACAACGTCGCGCTCGTTATTGACATACGCGTCGGTGATATGATTAACGAGCTTATAAAGCAGATGGAAGATTTAAAAAGCAAGGGCTATGATTGTACACTTCTCTACCTTGACGCAAGCGATGAAACACTTGTAAAGCGTTACAAGGAAACACGCCGTTCCCATCCATTGGAAAATGAGGGCGGCGGACTTCTGGACGCGATAAAGCGCGAGAGAAAAATGCTCAAGAGCCTTTTCGATGACGCTGACTACGTAATAGACACATCAAATATGACCGCGGCGCAGCTACTCACGCGCCTAAAGGAAATCTACGCGCCCGCGTCAACAGGTCAGGCGCTAAAGGTAAACGTTATGGCATTTGGCTACAAGTACGGTATGCCGCTTGACGCTGACCTTGTATTTGACGTGCGCTGCTTCCCGAACCCTTTTTATATTGACGAGTTAAAACGCCGAACCGGTAACGACAAGGAAGTACAAGACTACGTAATGTCCTTCCCCACCGCCGTCAAGTTTATGGAGAAGCTGCAGGATTTGATGTCGTTTATGATTCCCCTCTACATCGAGGAAGGCAAAATTTCGCTCACTATAGCGATAGGCTGCACAGGCGGCAAGCACAGAAGCGTTACAATGACAAACAAGCTGGCGGATTACTTAAAATCAAAGGATTACGAGGTCAGCATAACATATAGGGATTTGGGCAAGGAATAAGGAGAGCAATTATGCTATCGGATACAAGAGTGGTAGCAATCGGCGGAGGTACAGGACTTTCGACGATGCTCAAAGGTTTAAAATTACATACACACAATATAACGGCGGTTGTAACCGTCGCGGATGACGGCGGCTCATCGGGAGTTTTGCGCTCTGATTTGGGAATGGTCGCGCCGGGCGATATACGCAACTGCGTAAACGCGCTTGCGGAGGTTGATCCCGTTATGGGCGAGCTTTTAAATTTCCGCTTTAAGGATGGGAGCCTGAAAGGACATAGTCTCGGCAACCTGTTTCTTGCCGCGCTCAATGAAACATCGTCGAGCTTTGACGAAGCGGTGAAAAAGTTCAGCCGTCTTGCAGGCGTTGTCGGTACGGTCTACCCCGTCACAAACGAGGCGGTTACTTTAAGCGCAGTTTTGGAGGACGGAACGGTTATCGAGGGTGAAAGCAACATAGGCCACCACCGCGACTGGCAGAGAACGCCGATTGACAAGGTTTATCTGACGCCGGCTAACCCAAAACCCGTAGAGGGCGTTATAAGGGCGATTGAAAAGGCCGACATAATCGTACTTGGTCCGGGCAGCCTGTACACGAGCATTATACCAAACCTGCTTGTGGACGGCGTGGCTGACGCGATTAAAGCGAGCAAAGCAATTAAAATCTACGTCTGCAATATAATGAGCCAGGGCGGCGAAACGGAGGGCTATACGGCTTCTGACCACCTAAAAGCAATCGAGCGTCACTCCTATGAGGGTATCGCTGATGTGGTTATTACCAATAATGCAATCGTACCCGACGCGATAAGAGAGCTTTACCGCGAGGAATACGCGGATGTTGTACCTGTTGACGAGGAGGAAATTTTAAAACGCTCACTGCTTGTTCAGGGTAATATGCTGCTTGTTCAGAGCAGCAAGGTGCGTCATAACTTCAGTCGTCTTGCGAGAACAATTATGCAGATAGGCACGAGCGAGAGTTATTTTAAACAGTAATCTACACGAAAGGGATGTTAATATGTCTTTTTCATCGGATATAAAAGAAAAACTATGCAGCGCGGAATTTGTTTGTCCTAAGTGTCCCGCATATGAAATTGCGGGCGCTCTTTTTTTCGGCGGCAGCGTTGGCGATACGGAGGTTAAATTCTCCACCGAAAACGATACGGTTGCCGCAAGAATACACGCTGATATTAAAGAAGCCTTCGGAATTGATACACAAATCACCCGCGGCGTAAAGACAAGCAAGATAGATATAGCCGACATTTACAGCGTCGAAAATATAAAAGGCGGTATGCCATCGGGCGCTATGCCGTTCGCCTGTTGCCGCGCTTCATACGCTCGCGGCGCGTTTTTGGGCGGCGGCTCGGTAACAGACCCCGTTAAAGGCTATCACCTTGAGTTTGACACGCGCGACAGGCAAAGCGCGGAATATCTGCGCGGCCTCTTGAAAAAGGATGGATTTGAACTCAAAATTACCGAACGTAAGGGATATTACGTTGTATACCTAAAGGGAAGCGACAAAATAGCTGACCTTTTAGGCTATATGGGCGCGGCGTCGGGCGCGTTTGAGCTGTACAGCGTGCAGATTGAGCGTGAAATGCGTAACACCGTAAACCGCCGCGTCAACTGCGAAACGGCGAATACAAACAAAGCCGCGAAAGCCTCCGGCAAGCACCTTGTCGCGATTAAGAAGATACGCAAGGCAAAAAAATGGGATAAACTACCCGATGTTTTGAAGGAAATAGCAGCTCTGCGCGAGGAATATCCTGAGGACAGCTTAAAGGAGTTAGGCGAGAAAACCGACCCGCCAATAGGCAAATCCGGCGTGAACCACAGACTGAACAGGATAATTGAAATGGCGGATAATTTGTGATGAAACATCAAAAAAGCTTCGGAAAATCCGAAGCTTTTTTTTGTTACTGATTAGTCTACAAGCTCAAGAATTGCCATAGGCGCACTGTCACCACGGCGGGGACCGAGCTTATAAATTCTTGTATAACCGCCGTTTCTGTCAGCGTACTTGGGAGCGATCTCATTGAAAACCTTTGTTACAACGTCTTCCTTAGTGATGAACTCCAAAGCCTGACGGCGTGTATGCAATGTATTCTTCTTACCGAGAGTAATCATCTTTTCAGCTAAGCTCTGTGTTTCCTTAGCTCTTGTCTCGGTAGTCTCTATTCTACCGTTCTCGAGAAAGCTCGTTACGAGATTTCTAAGCATTGCCTTTCTCTGGTCGGTAGGTCTGCCTAACTTTCTTGTTCCGGGCATAACTGTTACCTCCTGTTAATCTTCCTCGCGCTTAAGATACAATCCTAAGCCGTTCAATTTGTTTATGACTTCTTCAAGCGACTTTCTTCCGAGATTTCTTACCTTCATCATATCCTCCTCGGACTTGTTTGTAAGATCCTCCACGGTATTTATTCCTGCGCGCTTTAAGCAGTTGTAAGAACGAACCGAAAGATCAAGCTCCTCAATAGTCATTTCAAGAACCTTTTCCTTCTTGTTCTCTTCCTTCTCAACGATGATTTCGGCGTTCTTTGCGTCATCCGAAAGATCAACGAAGAGCGAAAGAAGGTCGTTCATAATCTTTGCGGCAAGCGATACAGCCTCGTCGGGCTTTATAGTACCGTTTGTCCAAACCTCAACCGCAAGCTCCTCCATATCAGTTGACGAGCCTCTGCGTACATTCTCAACCGTGTAATTAACCTTTGTCACGGGAGTATAGATAGAATCAACGGGGATAACGCCGATAACCGGCTGCATATCCTGCTTGTTCTTGTCAGCTCCGACATAACCTCTGCCCTTTGACAGAGTTATCTCCATATAGAGATTTGCGTCCTCATTGAGCGTCGCGATGTGAAGATCGGGATTAAATATCTCAACGTCATCGTCACGCTTTATATCTCCGGCTGTTATCTCCTGAGCGCCCTTAGCTTCGATGTAAACGGTCTTGGGAAGGTCGCCGTGAATTTTAAGAGCGAGCTTCTTTATGTTCAGAATAAGCTCCGTAACATCCTCCGTAACACCGGGAACTGTTGAGAACTCGTGCTGTACGCCCTCAATCTTTATAGACGTTGCAGCCGCGCCGGGCAATGATGAAAGCAATATTCTGCGAAGCGAGTTACCGAGCGTTGTGCCGTAGCCGCGCTCTAAGGGAGATACAACAAACTTACCGTATCTGCCGTCTTCGCTCATTTCTACGCACTCTATATTAGGCTTTTCCATTTCTATCATTTCAGAACCCTCCTTAATAAATTAAAATATATTTCCACTTTCCGAGGGACTGCCTCACCGTATACGACACCATAAAGGTGAAGTAAACGGCAGAACAGTAATTTATTATTTAGAATAAAGCTCGACGATAAGGTGTTCCTCAACCTCAAAGTCAATATCGTCTCTCGCTGCAAGGTTGAGAACCTTACCGGTAAGTGTATTCTTGTCCATAGAAAGCCACTTCGGAATTACTCTCGATGCATTTGTTTCAACGATTTCCTTTATTCTTACTGAGTTCCTACTCTTTTCTCTTACGGAGATTACATCTCCTGCCTTAACGAGGTATGAAGGAATATCTACCTTCTGACCGTTTACGGTGATGTGACCGTGATTAACGATCTGTCTTGCCTCGCGGCGTGTGTTTGCCAAGCCTAATCTGTAAACAACATTGTCGAGTCTTGACTCAAGGATCTGGAGAAGCATTTCACCTGTAATGCCCTGTCTCTTTGTAGCCATTACATAGTACTTTCTGAACTGCTTCTCAAGTACGCCGTATATAAACTTAACCTTCTGCTTTTCGTTGAGCTGCAGACCGTACTCGGACTGCTTTCTTCTCATAGGCTTCGGGTTTCTGTTTGACGACTTATCTATACCCATTGACTGGGGTGTGATGCCCAAAGTTCTGCATCTCTTTAAAATAGGCTGCTTATTTACTGCCATTGCTTTTTATCCTCCTTCTACAATACTTCAAAAATCAGACTCTTCTGCGCTTCGGCGGTCTGCATCCGTTATGAGGAATAGGCGTTACGTCCTTAATCATTGTAACGTCAAGACCTGTTGCCTGAAGTGCGCGGATTGCAGCTTCTCTGCCTGCGCCGGGGCCCTTAACGTAAACCTCAACGGTCTTCATACCGTGCTCCATAGCAGCCTTAGCCGCTGTTTCAGCCGCTGTCTGCGCAGCGAACGGTGTGCTCTTTCTTGAGCCGCGGAAGCCTAAACCGCCTGCGCTTGCCCAGGATATAGCGTTACCTGCTGTATCTGTGATTGTAACTATTGTATTGTTAAAGGTTGAACGGATATGAGCCGCGCCCTTTTCAATATTCTTTCTGTCACGACGTCTTGTTCTTGTCGTTCTCTTTGCTACCTTAGCCATTCGGTTAGTCCCTCCTTTATTACTTCTTCTTTCCTGCAATAGTTCTTGCAGGGCCCTTGCGGGTTCTTGCATTGTTCTTAGTGTTCTGTCCTCTTACCGGAAGACCCTTTCTGTGACGGATACCTCTGTAGCATCCGATTTCCATAAGACGCTTAATGTCAAGAGCTATCTGACGGCGGAGGTCACCCTCAACCGTGTACTCTGCGTCTATTACCTCACGAAGCTTACTTACGTCCGCCTCTGTAAGATCCTTTACTCTTGTGTCCGGGCTTATGCCTGTCTTATCAAGGATTTTCTGAGAACTCTTAAGACCAATACCGTATATATAGGTAAGACCAACTTCAACTCTCTTTTCTCTTGGTAAGTCAACACCTGCTATTCTTGCCATACTTTTCTACACCTCCGTATTTCTTCATTACTTAGATATCATCAAAAATTTATAGTGTTGCTTTAAAACTTATTCAAGCTGCTTTGCTTCCCCTTGGCAAGTCGGATACGCAAAACCAGCCGCGCTTGAACAAGTCATAAACAAATTTTGGTTTCGCTAAACATTAACCTTGCTTTTGTTTATGTTTAGGATTTTCGCATATAACCATTATGCGGCCTTTTCTCTTTATGATTTTGCATTTTTCGCAAATCGGTTTAACCGACGGACGAACTTTCATTTCCGTTACCTCCTCTTTATCCGGTTAAAATTACTTACTTCTCCAGGTAATACGGCCACGTGTTAAGTCGTACGGACTCATTTCCATCGTTACCTTGTCACCCGGTAAAATCTTTATAAAATTCATTCTGAGCTTTCCCGAGATATGCGCCAAAACCTGATGACCATTCTCAAGCTCAACCTTGAACATTGCGTTGGGCAGGTTCTCAACAACCGTACCCTCTACTTCCAATACATCTTCCTTAGCCATTACTTAAGTTATCCTCCTAAGAAAACTACTCTAATTCCGACAATGCTTTCCGCACCTCTGAATTTGTAACCTTGCCCGTGGCCTCAAGCTTGTTTTGTATAAACTCCGAAACCTTGTAGCTTGGCTGCAGGTGCTTGAGCTTTTTCTTTTTCGGGCGGTCTACCTTTCTTAGCTCTCCGTTCGCAAGGTAAGCGTACTCACCCTCGCGCGAGAGAACTATGAACAGATCTCCCTTATCACGTCCGGCTATCGAACGGACTACCATTCCCGCTATAACTTCCATACTATCAAACATCCTTTCACTCCGTTCAAGGATAATAAGGTGGCGCAAAGCTACGCTTTCGCTGCAATCCTTACAGTGTTAATATTTCATAACCGTCCTTTGTAATAACAACGGTATTCTCATAGTGGGCGGCTAAGCTGCCGTCGTCCGTAACAACCGTCCAGTCATCATCGAGAACCGATACCTTATACGTGCCGGCGGTAATCATCGGCTCAATCGCAAGCGTCATACCTGCCGCCAGCTTTATGCCGTGTCCCGCCTTACCGAAGTTCGGCACGCTCGGATCCTCGTGAAGGTTCTGACCAATTCCGTGACCTACAAGGTCACGCACTACTCCGTAACCGAAGCTCTCGGCATATTCCTGTATCGCGTGCGACACATCACCGAGTCTTGCTCCGTGCTTTAAGAACTTCAAGCCCTCAAAGAAGCTCTGCTTCGTTACGTCTATGAGCTGCTGCGCCTCGGGGGAAATTTTTCCGACGCCGAAGGTTCGCGCCATATCGCTGTGCCAGCCGTCCAAAACCGCGCCCATATCAATACTGATTATGTCGCCCTCCTGCAAAATTATGTGCTTTGACGGTATTCCGTGTACAACCTCGTCGTTTACCGACGCGCATATGCTGCCCGGAAAGCCGCCGTAATTCAGGAAGTTCGGTCTTGCGCCCTTTGACACAATATAGTCATGCGCTATCTTGTCAAGGTAAGCAGTGCTCACTCCGGGGCGTATCGCCTTTTCAATGAGGTCAACCGCTTCCTTGGCAATCTTTGCCGAAGCGCGCATTTTCTCTATCTGCTTTGCAGATTTTATCGTAATCATTGCTGTCCTTCTCTCCGATTATTCAAGGCCTAACGCCTTAAACACATTCTTTGTAGTGTCATCCACACTGTCAGCGCCCTCAGCCTTTACAAGAAGACCTGCCTTCTCGTAATACGCCTTTATAGGCTCTGTCTGCTCGTGGTACACGTTAAGTCTGTTCTGAATTGTTTCGGGATTGTCGTCGGCGCGCTGTATAAGCTCGCCTCCGCACTTATCGCACTTACCCTCCGTAACCGGCTTTTTGTAAAGCACGCTGTACGGTGCGCCGCACTTCGAGCACTCGCGTCTTGCCGAAAGTCTTTCGACAATCACGCTGTCATCTACCTCAAGCGATAAAACCTTGTCAATCTTAACGCCCGAAGCGGTGAGCGCTTCAGCCTGCGGCACTGTGCGCGGGAAACCGTCAAGGATAAATCCTTTTTCGCAGTCGGGCTGCGACAGTCTTTCCTTGACAATCGCAACAATTACATCATCCGGAACAAGCTTACCGTCATTGATATACTTTTCTGCGAGCTTACCAACCTCGGTCTGTTCCTTAATGGCGGTTCTTAACATTACGCCTGTTGAAATAGTATCAATTTCCAAACGCTTTGATAAAATCTCGCCTTGAGTTCCTTTACCTGCCCCCGGAGGGCCAACCAATATCAAATTCATATCAAGAACCACCTTTCCAAATTTTTAGTCTCTTATTCCAAAAATCCCTTATAGTGACGCATAGTCATCTGCGACTCAATCTGTCTTACAGTTTCAAGCGCAACGCCTTCCATAATCAGAAGTGACGTACCACCAATCTGAAGATGACTCATACTCGGGAATATCGCACCGATTATAACCGGCAGTATAGCGATAATAGCGAGGAAGAATGCGCCGATAAGATTTAATCTTGACGAAATCTTGCCTATATAATCGCTTGTCGGTCTGCCCGGTCTGATACCCGGAATATAACCGCCGCTCTTCTTCATATTATTCGCAATCTCAATCGGATTGAACTGGATTGATGAATAGAAATATGTGAAGAACAGTATAAGCAGCGCATAGAGTATTGCGTATACAAGACTTGTCCACCACTCTGTAGCGTAGCCCGCACTGAGACAGCCAAGGATATAATATCCAAGACCCTCCTTCGGCATATTGCCGCCGGAAACAAGTCTTACTATCGTAGCGGGGAAAGCCATAATCGAGGAAGCGAAGATAATCGGCATAACGCCGCCTGCCGCAACCTTTATCGGAATGTTTGTACTCTGACCGCCATACATTTTACGTCCCACAACACGCTTCGCGTACTGAACCGGTATTCTTCGCTCAGCGTCGGAGAAGAATACAACAAACGCGATAGCAGCTATAGCAACAACTATGATTGCCGCAACGGTGATAAGACCCTGAGTGCTTATGCCACCGCCGAGCTGGTTGATGTATACGTTGTAAGCCGATGCAGGAATTCTTGAAACGATACCGGCGAAGATGATAAGTGATACGCCGTTGCCAAGACCCTTTTCCGTGATTATTTCACCAAGCCAGATAATGAATGCAGTACCGGCCGTGAAGGTAAGCACGATTGTGAAGAATGTGAGAACACCGGGGTTTTGAATAACTTCCGTCTTGCTTGAAACACCCATATTCCAGAGTGTTACATAAAGGCCTGCGCCCTGTACAAATGCAAGCGCGATACCAAGGTATCTCGTAATCTTGTTAATCTTCTTCCTGCCCTCAACGCCTTCTTTTGCAAGACGTTCAAGCGAGGGGATTGCAACTGTTAAAAGCTGCACAATAATTGATGCGTTGATGTACGGTGAAACACCCATCGCCATAACGGTTGCGTTTGAGAACGCGCCACCGGTGAATATATCAAACAGGCTGAACAGGTCTGTACCACCCGCACCTAAAAACTGCTGCATTGCGCCGGGCGTTAAAAACGGAACCGGAATATGCGCTCCGAAACGGAACACAATCAGCATCATAAGCGTGAAAAGAATTCTGCGTCTTAAGTCAGGGATTTTCCAAGCGTTTCTAAGTGTCTGCAGCACCTTACATCACCTCTGCCTTTCCGCCTGCCTTTTCTATTTTTTCCTTAGCCGAAGCGCTCATCTTAGCCACCTTAACGGTAAGCTTCTTATTGAGCTCGCCTCTGCCAAGGATTTTAACGCCGTCAAGGGTCTTGCTGATGATACCGTTTTCCTTTAGTACCTCAGCCGTTACCTCAGTTCCGTCTTCAAGCTTGTTAAGCTCCTCAACATTAACGGCAACATACTGCTTTGCAAATATATTCTTAAATCCGCGCTTCGGAAGTCTTCTGTAAAGAGGCATCTGACCACCCTCGAAGCCGGGACGTACACCGCCGCCGCTACGAGCGTTCTGACCCTTATGACCCTTACCTGAAGTCTTACCGGTACCGCTTCCGATACCTCTGCCCACTCTCTTTGGAGCAAACTTTGAACCTTCGTTCGGCTTAAGTTCATTTAAGTTCATTATTGCCGCACCTCCTTCAATTAGATTTCTTCAACTGTAACAAGGTGTGATACCTTGTTTACCATACCTCTGATCTGAGGTGTGTCGTTGTGTTCAACAACGCTTCTTATCTTTTTCAGTCCGAGAGCCTCCACAGTAGCAATCTGATCCTTCTTTCTGCCGATTGTACTCTTGACTAATGTAATCTTTAATTTAGCCATTATGCGCGCCCTCCTTAACCTCTGATTTCTTCTACAGTCTTGCCGCGAAGTCTTGCTACTTCGCTTATTTCCTTAAGCTCTGACAAGCCCTGTACAACTGCGCTTACAACATTTCTCTTGTTGTTAGAGCGCAGACTCTTTACTCTGATATCCTTAATGCCTGCAAGCTCTACAACCGCACGAGCAGCGCCGCCGGCGATAACGCCGGTACCCTGAGTAGCGGGCTTAATAAGAACCTTACCTGCACCCTGTATACCGATAACCTCGTGAGGAACCGTAGTGCCTACAAGAGGAACAGTAATCATATTTTTCTTGGCAGCGTCTATACCCTTTCTGATTGCGTCGGGGATTTCAGCAGCCTTTCCCTGTCCATAGCCAACGTGACCGTTTCTGTCGCCAACGACTACAAGCGCGGTAAATCTCATTGTTCTACCGCCCTTAACCGTCTTTGCAACTCGGTTTAAGGCTACGACATTTTCTTCAAGCTCTACAGCTTCTGCATCAAATCTTTCAGCCACTTTACATATCCTCCTTCTTAGAATTCTAAGCCGCCTTCTCTTGCGCCTTCTGCAAGAGCAGCAACTCTGCCGTGATAAACATATCCGCCTCTGTCGAATACAACTTCCTTAATGCCGGCCGCAACAGCCTTTTCAGCAACCTTCTTGCCTACTTCCTTTGCGCCGTCAATATTGCCGCCGTATCCCGAAAAATCCTTATCCATACTTGACGCTGACACGAGCGTTACGCCCTTAACATCGTCAATTACCTGTGCGTAGATGTGCTTAGCACTTCTGAATACATTAAGACGAGGTCTTTCCGCCGTACCGGAGATGTTCTTTCTAACTCTCACGTGACGACGAACTCTTGCCGCGTTTCTGTCAAACTTTTTAATCATTTAAGAACACTCCTTTCTATTACTTCTTCTTAGCGCCTGTTTTACCTTCTTTACGTCTGATATGCTCAGTAACGTACTTAATACCCTTACCCTTGTACGGCTCAGGCTGTCTGAACTCGCGGATCTTAGCCGCTGTAGCTCCGACGTCCTCCTTGTTCGCGCCCTTAACAATAATCTTGTTCGGTGCGGGAACTTCGATTGTAACGCCTTCTTTAGCTTCGTACAATACCGGGTGTGAGTAACCAAGGCTCAGGTTTAATGTCTTGCCCTGCATAGCTGCTCTGTAACCAACACCGTTGATTTCAAGCTCCTTTGTCCAACCCTCTGTAACACCTACAACCATATTGTTTATAAGTGTTCTTGTAAGGCCGTGCAAAGACTTATGCATCTTATCCTCACTGGGGCGTTCAACTGTGATAACGCCGCCTTCGTTTTTAACTATCATATCCGGGTGAAGGGTTCTTGTTAATGTACCGTTCTTACCCTTTACGGTGATTTCATTGTTTTCACCGAGCTTTACCTCTACTCCCGCAGGAACAGTGATAGGTAATCTACCTATTCTTGACATAGGTTTTTCCTCCTTAACTTAGATTAACTCTACTTTATAGTAGGTTTTCAGTTATTATTTTTTAATAATTACCAAACAAAAGCCAAAACTTCGCCACCGATGTTTTGTTTACGCGCCTCTTTGTCTGTCATAATACCCTTTGATGTGGAAACGATTGCGATACCGAGACCCTTTAAAACTCTCGGAAGCTCTGCTGCGCCGGCATATATTCTAAGACCGGGCTTTGAAACTCTCTTGATACCGCTTATTACTCTTTCCTTTTCGGGGCTGTACTTCAGTGTAACTCTGATAACGCCCTGTTTGCCGTCCTCAATTACCTGAAAATCCTTTATATAACCCTCGTCGAGCAAAATCTGTGTTATTGCCTTCTTCATATTT
>JAFQYK010000459.1 GCA_017406485.1 Clostridia bacterium | reverse complement strand
CCTCGGTAACAGCGAGAGCGGTATGGAAACCACGGGCGGCGTGACAACCTTTAACAAGGTTCACGAAACTGTTCCTGTAAGGACTGTAATCAAGAGCTTTGAAACTGACGAGGAAATCAGAGCCGTACAGATTACAAGCGGTTCAAACCAGACCTTCGCTGTAACCACTCAGGAAATTGTAGATGACTGGACAGACCCGTCGAATACTGTTACATATACCGAGCCTGACGTATGGTCATGGGGCGACAACACCACTCCGCAGCATGTCGTTATTACATATCCCAACGACTGGGAGGACGGCAGAGTTGGTGGTTCAACCTACAGAGAGCCGACGGAGCAGCTTTACAGACCTTCAGTCAGTGTTGTTGACAACAACACCACCGTAACAGGTCAGCTCGGTCTCGGCGTAAATACTCAGAATATGAGAGTTGTAGATGAGCCTACGCAGGTTGAAGCGGGTAATACTGTCAATGCAAATCCGGAGTTGTTCTCCGAGCATATGAGAAAGTACGGCAATATTGCTACCAGAGGCAATCATACGGTTATGTACAATACCCAGTATGGTACTGTATGGTCATGGGGTACTGGCTCGGACGGCGTTACGACGCATGATCCGTGGGGTCCACGTTCCGTTGCAACAGCAGCGACCAATGGTTATAGCGTAGGCAGAAACGGCGATTACACCGATAATGTACGTCTGACAGCCGTACAGGTCGGCGCAACGGATTATATCCGTCCCGATGTTGTGAAGCAGGCATATATCTATAAGACAGCAGAGGATGACGGAACAGCACTTGCGGGCGCGGATGAAATCGTAGAAGAGTATACTGCGTCAAATCCGATGCCGAACATTATAACGATTAACAGATACAACTATATACAGATAGATTTAAGCACGGTTAACAGATTGATCGATCCGGGCTTTAACCTCGCGTTCACAGAAGAGGAGTCAGAGCCGTGGCCGTCCTTCATGACGGCGGATCTCCACCTCACCTCGCTTGATGAAAATATTGCGAAGGTTGAGGTAACGGGAACGATTGCGAAGATTATCCCGAACTATGATAACACCGACAGATACAACGAGGTTTACGGCGAAACAACCATGATCCTCCGTGACGATAACTCCGATATAGCTTATATCTTCAAGGTACGCGTAATGCCTACCCAGGAGGAAATCTTCGGACGTTACTTCGACGAAAAGGGTCAGGAGAAGGACAGAAAGATTACCTCGCCTAAGATTGTAAACGGTAAATCGCACGTAGCAGCGTTAAAGACCAACGGTACCGTATGGACATGGGGACGCGGCACTGAGGGCGAGCTTGGCGACGGTTCGGTTAAGAATGATAACTTCCCCGTTCAGGTACTCGGCGTAGATGGCGCGGGCTATCTTGAGAACATTATAGACATCGCGGCAGGCGACGACTTCACGGTTGCTCTCGACACAGAGGGTACGGTTTACACCTGGGGCTACGGCAAGGACGTATATCCGGTTGTAAGAATTAAGGCGGATGCTTTAGCGGATGCGACTAAGGTTCCGAACCTCACACTCAAGGCAGTAGCAATCGGTGCTTCGAGCGACACGGTATACGCTATCATGGAGGACAGAACAGTTCGCCATTGGACATACGCTAAGAAGACAACCACAGGCGGCGTAACGACATATACGTATGAGGATCCTACTCAGCTTATAGCGGGTGAAAGCGGATTATTCTCCGATTCGGATTATTACAGCTACAACACATATCTCATTAAGGATAATCCGCAGTACTTCAAGCATGCTCTTGAAGTAACGGGCGGCGATAACCATAGTGTTGTTCTCCGTGACGACGGACATGTATGGACCTTCAGCAAAGACGGAACAGAAGGCAGTCTCGGTCAGCTTGGCAACACGAGCAGAAAGTACTTTATGTATCCCGCGCTTGTTGTGAACGGCAACAGCCCGTACAACTCGGTATACCTGAATAATGTTGTTGAGGTACGCGCGGGTGATGACTTCACCGTTGCGCTCATCAAGGAGCAGAATACAACGCACACCTATGATGTCGCTGCATCCGACACCTTCAGCTCGGCAAACGGTATGGTATTCGCATGGGGCGATAACTCTTCAGGACAGCTCTGCGCTAACGGAATTGGCTCCAGCAGCTACAGACCTGTAAGAGTGGCTATTCCCGATACGGTTTCCGATCCTAACGTTATCAACCACATAAGCGCAGAGGGCAAGTCCGGCTTTGCGTCTACTAAGGCAAACAGAGTATTTGCATGGGGCGATAACACATATGGACAGAGAGGTCAGGATTCTGCTGCAAATTCGAATACTGCTCCGGCTGTTATAAAGAATCAGACCGGAGGTGCAGACTGGACCTCGGCAGACGGCGTCAAGGGCGCGCTTAACGGCGCGGCAGGCGCGGATTTAATGTCAACCTACATCAATGACGGTACCGTATGGACGTGGGGACGCGACGCATACGGCGAGCTTGGCGATCAGGATAAGACCCTTGCGGATAAGAACTACCCCGTACAGGCAATTACCGAACCTGCATTAAAGACGGTTAAGATTGCCGAGGCTGAAATTTATGACAAATCAACAAACACACTCGCAAGAACACTCAAATATCCGACGGAAATTATGATTGATCCGAACGAGTATGTTGTTGTAACAAGAATGATTGAAGAGGAGACACGTCCCTTCAACCTCTTCAACGATAAGTACATAACCACAATTGAAAATATAGCAAACGTAACCTTTGATACCACGGATGACAAGGCAATTGAGATAGACGCAGCCGTACCGGCATCGCCGAAGGCTCAGTCTCCCGTTACCGATAATTCGGGCGACAGCGCGTACATGACAATGTCCTTTACGGACAGCGACAATGATGTAGTGACGGGCTTTGTTAAGGTCGGCCTTATTGAGAACGTTACAAAGACCGGAGGAACTAAGTCGCTGCCGTATATGTCGCTCAGCACAACAAGCTCTGCGATTATAAACGCGGACGGAAGCGTATACGCATGGGGCGATAACAGCTATGACAAGCTCAACGCGTCGCTCTACAGTAATCAGGATTACGTATTTGAGCCGGGTGTTGTTATGGAGGATAACTTAGCCCAGACTCCGTTTGACAATGTCAAGGAGTTTGCTTCGGGTGAAATCTTTAGCGTTGTTCTCACAAATGACGGCAAGGTTTACTCATGGGGTTCAAATGCCGATAACCAGACGGGTATCGGAACAGGCACGGATATACTTACGGCGTATGATACGCCGCAGCAGGTTAAGAACAGCAGCGGCGCACTCCTTTCGGATATAGCTGATATAGTATCCGTAAAGGCATATTCAACTCACGCGGTTGCTCTTGCCGCGGACGGCAGAGTTTACGCTTGGGGTCAGGATTCAAATAAGATAGGTCAGAACAAGACCGAGCAGAACTTCTACGCTAAGCCCTTGAGAATTACAAATGTCAAGGCTATCGCGGCAGGTAAGAACCACACCGTGGCATTGAAGGCTGACGGTACGGTATGGACCTGGGGCGATAACGAGGCAGGCGGCGATTCACCGTTACCTGTAAAGGCGGAAGGTCTTTCGGGTATTGTCGAGATTGCGGCAGGTGAGGATATTTCAATCGCACTTGCTTCCGACGGTACGGTTTATACCTTCAGCGGAGTTTCAAATGCGGCAGTGGCAACTATGGACAAGGCAACTCAGGTAGACGCGAGAGGCTCGATGTTCACGGCAACAAGCTATGACGGCAAGGCGTACGAGTGGAACACATCGACTACACCGGCAGCGGTAAGCGGCGTAAGTAACGTAATCTCAACGGCTGCCGGCGGCGAGCACGCTATGGCGCTCCGTCTTGACGGCAAGGCTTACACCTGGGGCGAGAACTCAAGCTATCAGCTCGGCAACGGTACAAATAACGATTCCGACGTACCTGTTGAGGTCAACAAGGCTCCCGAGGGTCTTAGAGTATCCTCATATAAGAAGGGCGCGGCATCGCCTGTAACCGTTTCGGAGAATGAGCTTATGTATGAGTTCACGCTTGCAACGGGTGAGGCTCTTACCATAAATGAAGTTAGAAAGTATGTTCCCTACCGCTTCAACATTCTCGGTGTCAAGCGTTGGGAGACGCTTACAAGCGGAAACTTCAAGCTTGAGGTTCTCGACGGCGATATCGTATCTGTAAGCGGCGCGAACATCTCTACCGTAGGCACACGCTACGGCACAACATATATAAGAATAGTAGAACTTGATGACAGCGGCAACGAGCTTGAGAATGTCGGCTTCATCAAGGTAAATGTCATACCTTCCGGCTCATCGGCAGTTCCGATGGCAGCGGCAGGTACGGACTTTGTCGTAACTCTCAAGGACGACGGCACCGTATGGGCTTGGGGTTCAAACCTCCACAACAAGGTCAACTCGGCGAACTACCTTGAGGATAGCGGCAAGTATATAAGATTTGCAACACAGATCGAGGAGAGCGCGGGCGTACCGCTGACAGACGTCAGAAAGGTTGCTGCAGGCGAAAGCCATGTTGTAATCCTCAAAGCCGACGGCACCGTATGGACATGGGGTGGCGGCGAAAAGGGTCAGCTTGGTAACGACTCGACCTCGGATCAGAAGTACCCCGTTCAGGTTAAGACTCAGCAGCTTGCGTCAGACGGCTCGCCCACCTCAACGCTTATAAACCTTGAAGGCGCGGTAGACGTGGCGGCAGGTCAAAACCATTCAATGGCTCTCATGGCTGACGGTACGGTTTACGCTTGGGGTTCAAATGAGTCAGGTCAGATCGGACATCAGGAAACGAGCGGCGCAAACGGCGCACCGGCTTCCGCGTATACCTCAAACGCTCCGTCACAGTATCAGGTTGCAAAGATAGTTTCCGGCTTCGGAAGCACAAAGCACCTTGAGTCAATCGTCGGTATCAGCGCCGGCGGTAACCACTCAACGGCGGTTACAACAAGCGGTGTTGTTTACACATGGGGCAGAAACGTAAACCGTCAGCTCGGTATGAACGATAATCTCACAGAGGGTGAGCAGCGTACAAGATATGATGTTCCCAGAGAGGTTCTCGGTGATATAAGCGAGCTTGAGGATACTGCAAGACAGTTCAAGTATAACGTTGCGAAGGTATCTGCAGGCGACGAGCACACAATGGCTCTTGCTCATACAGACGGCAGCGCGGACGCTCACAACAACGTATGGACTTGGGGTTATAACTACTACGGACGTCTCGGCCAGGGCGACAACGAAACAAGAAGCATGCCCGGCAAGGTAGTATACACAACAGACTTAAACGATAAAAACCAGGGTAACTATAACACCTATATTCTTGAGGATATAGTTGATATCGACGCCGGCATTACTCACTCGCTTGCGACTGCCGCAGACGGCAGCATCTTCGCATGGGGCGATAACATGTACGGTGAGCTTGGTGACGGCAGCTTTGCCCAGAAGTCAACGGCTGTAAGAGTTCTTGACGCAGACGGCAGCATTTTCACAAGCATCGGCGGTATCAACGGTATCAGCGCAGGAAACGAGCACTCCGTAATCTTCAATAATGAAGGTGAGGTATGGACATGGGGTAACAACGACATGTACCAGCTCGGAACAACTCTCACGGGCGGCTATACAAGCACATATGTACCGCAGCTTATAGGCGGCAGTGACGAGGATTCAAAGGGTATAACATTAAAGAGCGTTTCGGTTGGCCCGTCGGGACAGACTTACACAGACGTTCCCGACAGTATCTCAATCTTCCCGTCACAGTATGTAACGGTAGATAAGGGACAGGTTAACCTCATTTCGTCAATCGCAGACTTTACGGTTTACACCGTAAACGGCGGCGCGGTAGCGGGCAGCAGCTTTGCTAACTGGACGGATATAACGCTCACAACAGCAGACACAGATATAGTAACTATCGCAAACGGCGGCGCGACATCACAGACGGCGACAATCGCGCCCGCAACGCCGCTCAAGTACGGTATTGCAAAGATAGTTGCCACACATAACGTATACGGTTACACGCATGAGTTCAACGTAGTTGTAAGACCTGTATACGTTCCGGGTCAGTCTGCGATGATCACAGGCGGTTCGGACTTTACGGTAGCTCTCAAGGCGGACGGCACAGTTTGGACTTGGGGTAATAACGACTACGGCCAGCTCGGTAACGGCAGAGGCGGCAGCAACGCACAGGTAGTGAACCCCGAACAGCTCGCAGGACTTGCAGACATCATAGAAGTAGCTGCCGGCAGCAACCCGACAACGGTAACAGACGCACTCACAGGCGTTACAAGCACAATTTATCCGAGCTTTGCTCTCGCGCTTGACTCAAACGGCGTGCTCTACTCATGGGGTGACAACTCAATGGGTCAGCTCGGTCTTGGAAATAACGAAAGCTACGATACACCGCAGGTTGTAGACCTCTCTGCACTCGGCGCAGGCGAGAAGCTTGTAAGAATTGCAGCGGGCGACAACTTTGCAATGGCGCTTTCAGACGCGGGTACGGTTTATGTATGGGGTGACAACACGAAGGGTCAGCTCGGCCAGGGCAACACCGCTTCCTACGCGGCATACCGCGCACCTGTACCTGTATCTGCAATAACAGGCGCGTCACAGATTTCTGCGGGCGCATATCACGCTATGGTATACGCGGACGGAAAGGTATACACCTGGGGCGCTAACGAGTCGGGTCAGCTCGGCAAGGGCACGGCAACGGCTACCGCAAGCACACCGGCGGCGATAACACTCCCGTCAGCCGTAACTGCGGCGGGCGTGGCACAGATAGCGGCAGGCGGCAACTCCTCCGCGATTGTGACCGCGGACGGAAACGTATATACATGGGGCTCAAACGACAGCTATCAGCTCGGTACGGGCGAGAACAAGACAAATCTCCTTTCCGTTCCGGCAACGCCTATCGCGTTCACAGGCGATGACACCGCGATTGCAACGATAGCTATCGGTGAAAAGCACATGTCAGCGATAACCGCGGCAGGTACGGTATTTACCTGGGGTTATAACACCTACGGTCAGCTCGGTGTAGGTACAAACGCAAATGAAACCTTCACACCGCATACCGTTAACGCGGGCGAGAGCGCAAACTCCTCATCACAGGCGACAATGATCAACATGTGGGGCGTTGGCGCAGGTTCAAACAGCACCTTCGCAATCGCATCGAACGGTATGGTATACGGCTGGGGTGACAACGCAAAGGGTCAGCTCGGTATAGCATCGGATAAGAACAATATACCCGCATATACGAATATAGCTGCAAAGGTACAGCTTGAAGATTTGAACGGTCTTGTAGTTGCAGACGCTACCGTAACGGGCAGCACAAACGTAACCTACTCAAGCTCGAACCCGATCCCGTATATTGTCGAGATAACACCTAACGACACGCTAACAATCAACCCGAACACAATCACGAAGTCCGCGGCGGACAACGACTTCAACATATTCTCATCCAACGCACAGGCAACCATTGCCGTAAGCAGCTCGGATGTAAGGTTCTACTCGCTTGATCCGTCCATAATGGATGTTGATCTGAACACGGGCGTTGTAACGCTATCGGCAGACACAATAAGCAGGGGCTTCGGTACCACCCTCATAAAGGTTGTGGATACCTCATCAAATCCGGAGCTTTCATACTACATTAAGGTTGCTGTAAGAGAGAACGGCAAGCCGTACGCTGAAACAGGCGTATTCACATCACCGTACGAAAACAACGACGGTACCAAGGTAATGCTTAAGAATGACGGTACCGTATGGACATGGGGCAGCGATAACAAGCAGGGTCAGCTCGGCCGTGAAACGGACAGCGGAGATGACGACGAAGTATCGCCCGCCACCAGAGAGCCGGGTCAGGTAGTTGACAACAACCTTGACACAATTCCTGTTGTTCAGGTCGGTGTAGGTAACTCCTTCGTAGCAGCCCTCACAGCTGACGGTAAGGTTTACTCATGGGGTGTAAACACAAGAGCACAGAACGGTTCAAATCCGAGATCAAGTAACAAGAAGCCTGTAAGATCGGCTCTTAATTCCGAGATCAACACCGTTATGCAGCTCGCTGTCGGCGGCGACCATGTAATCGTGCTCGCTGACAACGGCAGCGCGTATGCTTGGGGTTACAACGCATACTACAACTTGGGCAACGACACCGTTGACTACAACAAGAACGCGATGAAGATCAACATTCCGGGTACTGTTATTCAGGTAGCGGCAACGGAAAAGGGCGGCGCGGCTCTTACGGATGACAACCATGTATACATCTGGGGTGACGGCATTAAGACACCGACCATTATGACTCAGGGTGAGTCTGCCGGTGACGCAAGCGGCAATCTCCAGAATGTTATTAAGCTCAGCTCCGAGGGTAATGTTATAACCGTAACTCTTAAGGACGGTTCAACCTACGCATGGGGCGATGGCACAATCACAAGAACAATTACTCAGACAATCTCTTCGGCTACTCCCGTTAAGTACACCGAGGATGAGAAGTCAGAGCTTGACGTAATATACGGTGAAATCAGACTCAACGACGAAATTGCCAAGGATAACGATGGTAATGACAGAGTCTACACAATGAGCAATCCGCTCATGAACAATTCCGTAGACCTTGGCTCAAGCAACATTCTCTATGTTGACACCGAAGCAATCTACGGAAGCGCGATTGTCAAGTCAGGCACAGCTTATGAGAGAGTAGGCTTTGAGATGTCTGCTGACAGACTCACCTTCACCTCAAGCGATACAACTGCGGTTACCGTGGACGCGGACGGAGTTGTTATGGGCATGGGCAAGATGGCGAGTGCGAACATCACCGTAACAGATAATATTATAGGCAGCAACACAAGCTTTACAGTCAACGTATCCGAGGATTCAACCTCATCGTTCTCATCGGCGATGATTGTATCGGGATATGCTCACTCGCTTGCCCTCCGCGCAGACGGTACTGTTTGGGCATGGGGTGACAACACCTACGGTCAGCTTGGTGACGGTACTTCAGGTAATGTAAACGTTGACAAGATGGTTCCGCGTCAGGTTCGTATCGGACAGAACAGCGGAAACACAAGCCTTCTTACAGATGTAAGATTTATCGCGGCAGGCGCTAACCGTTCAGCGGCGATAACAAAGGACGGCTGGCTGTATGTATGGGGTGATAACACAGGCGGCGTACTCGGCGTAGACGGCGGCAACGTAATCGTTTATCCGACACTCGTAACGGCTCTTCATCCCGAGGAGCATGATTCACAGTCAATCTACGTTGACAAGATAGTCTTTGGCGACAATCATATCCTTATAAGAGACAAGTCAACCTGGAGAGTTTACTCATGGGGTTCAAACTCAAATAGTCAGCTCGGTATGCAGAGATGGATTGCAAGAGGCAACAGCGCGATAACTACACCGGACAATACAAACTTCGCGGCGGAAGCTCACATGACAGATACAGAACGTGCCGACTATTACTTCCTTGACATGGCAGCCGGCGCAAGCCATTCTGTTGCGATTATGGTAGCCTCCTCAGAGGTTGGCAAGGCAACTATGGGTACGGTTTATGCATGGGGCGATAACACAAATGGTCAGCTTGGACAGAATCTCATAGACATACCTACCTCTGTAACCGTAAACGGCACTACAACTACCACGTATTCAAAGCAGAGCGCTAAGCTTCTGGCAGTAAGAAAGGCAGACGGCACTCTGATTACAGACGCTGTAGCTGTATCGGCAGCGGGTGATTACTCAATGGCTCTCGACTCAAGCGGTAACGTATGGGTATGGGGCGCTAATACAGACGGCGTAATCGGCAACGGCCAGAAGAGCAGCTATGTACACCACGCGGTTCAGGTATCCGGCGTGACAGGCGCGAGCCAGCTCCAGCATATAGCGAATATTTACGCAGGTACTCACACGGCTGTTGCGACAGGCACAGACGGCAGAGTATACGCTTGGGGTCAGAACAGCCGCGGTCAGATTGGTGACGCAACGTATTACGAGAGATTGTATCCTGTAGTTCAGAGCGATTTAACAGCTATTGCGGCAGTATCCGCAGGTACAGACTTTACGGTTGCTCTCGGTACAAACGGTAATATGTTCTCATGGGGCGCTAATGACTCAGGTCAGCTCGGTAACAGTGAAATCGGCTATGAGCCGACAGGCGACAAGACCTCAAAGGATCAGCTTATTCCTGTGGCTACCGGCGCAAACGCTAAGCTTACCCTGAGAAGCGCGAGAATAGTAATGAATACAAATCCGGATATGATTATTACCTCGCTTGCATATCCGACATATGAAGATGTTCTCGCAGACAGCAGCGTAGTAACGGATGAAGACTTCTCACTGACGGCTACGGATCTTAAGCCCGACAATGGTATGAGTCTGTTCAGCGTGGCTAATTCAGTATCTTCACCGACCACATATACAGACAACATTCCGAGAAAGATTGTTCTCACAAACGACTCGGCAGGAAATGTACAGCAGTTCATCCTTGACAAGAACAGCGTATATGACGAGCTGCGCTTCTACCTCAACACGCAGGCAGAATCCGGCATTGATACCTTCAAGGTTGAGGATATCTATATGATCTCCGGCGACAGCTCACTCTTCACTGTAGATGACGCGTGGATTGTAACGCCGACGCAGAAGGCTGCGGATCAGAAGTATGCTGTTACAACACTTATCATTCAGGACAGAACAAGAAATATAGCTCAGTCAATAGAGCTTGAATATAAGGAAACAGAGCTTGCAGGCAAGGATTATGACAGAGACATCTTTGCCTCACCGATGGTTGCCTCCAACAGCGCTCAAAGAAATGATGAGTTCATCTCTAACTCGATCGCGCTCATGTCTGACGGTACAGTATGGACATGGGGAGACAACACCTACGGTCAGCTCGGTAACAATTCAACAACACCTTCAACAACACCCGTACAGGTTCGTAATCCGCTTACAACAGACGGATATTTGACAGGTGTAGTTAAGGTTGCCCAGGGCGGACGTCACAGTGTCGCTCTCGATGAGGACGGACACGTATGGACATGGGGTTCTAATGAGTACGGTCAGCTCGGTACCGGCGACAGCGCTGACAGAATAAAGCCTGTTCCGGTTGTAACGGCATACGCTGCGTCCGCGGCAGAAACTGACAAGTATCTGTCGGATATTATCGACATTGCCGCAGGTGAGGACTTCACAGCCCTGCTTGATACTAACGGCAACGTATGGATGTTCGGTAACAATGAAGAAAACCGTCTCGGCACGGCGAACGTGACCGAAACAATCAAGCTTCCGACCAGAGTCCGCTCGGGTAAGAGCAGAAGTACAACAATTTATCTTGAAAACATCGTATCAATCGCGGCAGGTTCACACCATATGCTCGCCCTCGATAAGAACGGCAGCGTATGGGCATGGGGTGACAACCGCTTGGGTCAGCTCGGTGAAGGTACAGATGAATCCGTGACATACAGCACATCGATTACGGATAGTGAAACAGGTGATGTATCGACCGTAGCAGTAAACGCTCCGGTAAGAACAGTGCCCGTACAGACAGACCTTCAGGATGTTGCAAAGATTTACGCGGGCTACAATAACTCCGCTGCCATCAAGTCAGACGGAACACCGTGGGCATGGGGTGATAACTCACACGGACAGGTAGGCAATAACAAGAATGCTGCCATTGTTCCCATACCCGTACAGGTGCTCTATGACAACGATACTCCGAATGGCGTACTTCTCACAGACATAAGACAGATTTCCGTAGGCAGGGATCACATGAACGCAATCGTTCGTACGGTTGACCTTGACAACGGAGTAAATACAAATGTGCTCACATGGGGCGCAAATCTCAACAATCCCGGCACAGACAGCAACATGGCAGTCAACCTCATCGCAGATTACGAGAGGGATGAAAATGATAATATCACAGGCAGCATCATTCAGCAGGATACTATTATGGTATCGTCAAGCGACGGCACTACTGTAATCCTCCGCAGCAATGGTGATGTTTATGCGCTCGGCAACAACGAGAAGGGTCAGCTTGGTGACGGTACGCTCAATGACAGAAACCTTCCCGTTCTTGTCGGCATAGGCAGAAACGCCGATTCAGTCGTAATGACAAACGGTCAGATCTTCAGACGCAGCATGAGCGACGGCACGTACACAATTTCGGGTACGGAATACAACGAAACCAACCCGATGCCTTACGAGATCAACCTCCTCCGCAGCGAGCAGCTTCAGATCAACTCCGATGACATACTCGTTCAGAAGGATCCGAGCTTCAACCTCATAACCGGTGCGTATAACATGAAGGATACCGGCTATACTGTAACTTCGCTTGACCCGTCAGTTGCAGACGTTGTAGATGACGGCGGTATTTTCAAGATAACTCCGACAGACCTTACAAGCGGTATTGCACTCGGCACGACATATATTGTTGTAACGGGTAATACGACAGGTGCGAAGGGTATCCTGAGAGTAAATGTAATGCCTATGGACGTACAGTTCGACGGCATAGACGGTACAACTGCTATCACGGCAGACAGTAAGGTATTCCCGCGTGTTGCAGTAGGCGGCACAAACAAGGCAAGTATAGATGAGGTAGGCACTACAATGGCCGGAATTACAGACGGCGGTGTGCTCTACACATGGGGCGACAATAAGGAAGGTCAGCTTGGTATTGAACTTAGTGCTGACGCTGTTCCGTATTCGACCACACCTGTAATCGCAATGAGCAGCGATGCTCAGGCTACAAAGGTGGCGGTAGGCGACGGCTTTATGATTGCGCTCTCATCAACCGGCGACGTATATGCTTGGGGCCGTAATGACTATGGTCAACTCGGTCTCGGTCATACGAACAGCGTAAACAAGCCGACTCAGATAAGCGGTGTAGGTACTGTTGTGGATATCGCCGTAGGCGACAACCACACCTTGCTCCTCACAAATACAGGCGACATATACGCATTCGGTCTCGGTTCAAACCATCAGGTAATACCCGAGAGCGATGACGCAGAACCCGTAACAACTCCGCAGAAGCTATTCCTCAAGGATTCTATTCACATTGCAGCAGTATTCGCGGAGAGCAATACAAGCTACGCGCTCACAAGAGGCGGTGACATCATAGTTTGGGGCGAGAACAAGCTTGGCAAGTTCGGCAATGCAGAATATGAGGGAACAGGCGTATCTTATGTTGACGCGTCCGTTGTTGAAGGCGGTACGGAGAGATTTATCACAATGTCAGCCGCAACAAACAGCATACTTGCCCTCACAACGAACAGCAAGGTATACGGCTGGGGCAATAACAACTATAATCAGCTCGCAATGCAGCTGTATGATATGACAGATGAAAACGGCGACCCCGTACTTGACGGAAACGGCGATAATGTCAAGACATATAACAAGGTTGTTTATGAACCGACACTCTCCTATGTATATAACGAGCAGATAGATGACGAAACCTGGCAGCCGATAGGTATTACGGCAGGTGAAAGCAGCTATGTAACCTACAGGGCTACATGGGAAGAGGATGACGGACTCGGCGGAACTACTACAATGACAGACCGCCGCGTAAGAGTACACGGCAACAATACCGATAAGGTCGGTGAGCTTGGTATAGACTTCAGAACAATAGACGGCGACGCGGTTTACGAGAATGTTATTGATGAAGCTATCGTAGAGCTTCATGCCGGTGACAGCGATCCCTCTAACCACTACGGTCCATTCTACGGCGCGGTTAGTATCGCAACATCGTCAAACGGTATGAACAGCCTCATCTTTGACGAATACGGCAAGATTTATGCATGGGGAAGAAATAACCGCGGTCAGATTGGTGACGGTACTCAGGACAGCCGTGAATATCCGGCAGAGGTTCTCCTCGACGGCGGCGGCGCTTACCTTGACTTCTCGCAGGCGTCGCTCACGCGTGACAGCCAGACAAGCGCAATCCGTATGTACTATGACACAATAGTACGTGATACGGGTATTCTTGAGACGGCTGTAAGACAGGGCGACACAATCCAGATTACACTCAATGCCGTAACAGGTATCATAGGCTTTACCCTGTTTGGTCAGTCATCATATATGCCGCATGATCTTGAGTTCTGGTCGGTAAATACAGACGTTGCAGACTTCACCGGAAAGAACGCAGCAACGGGCAGAAGCTCAACGGGAACAATTCAGGTAGGCAGCAAGACAGGCGTAACATATATTATAGCTAAGGATTCACGCGAGAACTTCGGTATTGTAAAGCTGAATGTAATCCCCGCGGGTAACGAAACACAGAGCGTAATGCCGATGGTGGCACAGGGCGCTCAGCATACCGTAGCTTTGAAGGCGGACGGTACAGTTTGGACATGGGGCGACAACACCTTCGGCCAGTCGGGAAGCGGCAGCAAGACAATTCATATCACAAACCCCGTACAGGTAATGAAGAAGGATACCCCGACCTCAAGCCCGACGGCTCTTACGGACGTTATAAAAATTGCTTCCGGCGGCTATCACAGTCTCGCTCTTACAAGCGACGGCCATGTATACGCTTGGGGTATCGGTGTTAAGGGCGCTCTCGGTAACGACGCTAAATCAGAGTTTAACATTCAGTCCTACGCGATAAAGGTATACGGCGGCAAGCACGATGACGGTTCATATTACTACCTCGGCGACAGCTCCGAGGGCAGTGCGGCTTCGTCGCAGGCAGTCGCAGGCTCCAAGATTATAGATATTGCAGCGGCCGGTGCCGGCTACGGCATAGGCAACGACACTACCCAGTACTCCTTCGCTCTTGACGCGGACGGCAACGTATACGGCTGGGGCTTTAACAAGTACGGCGTTGTATCACCGCAGGATGCATCAATAGAGCTTGGTTCCGACTTTACATTAAGCGTGACGGTGCCGAGAAATATAACAAGCAGAAATACAATTATAAAAGGTACAAGAAAGCTCGTTGCCGATAAGCTCGGCGATACCATACACGTGCTGAAGGCTGACGGTCAGGTTATCAGCTGGGGTAACGGAGCTAACGGTGAATACGGTATAGGCGATCTCTCGAGTACCTCTCCGAGCCGCGCAATCCTTCCTGATAAAGCGATTGCGGCGTTTGCAGGAACGAGAAACGCAGCGGCAATTCTTAAGGACGGCACCGTGGCTATGTGGGGTGACTTAAATCAAGGTCAGCTCGGCTACGGCAACGACGCAAATTACCTCGGAACATACAGAACGCCGGTACTTGCGGATAATTTCGCATACGGCGGTATAGCCGGCTCATTCCCGCTCGGCGGCGATATTTCGGAATATGTACAGATATTCTACGCTAACGGCGGCTATGACGGCATGGCATGGCTGGAGGATAACTTCTGGTCGGCAGGTACATACGGTTCAATGCTCGGTCAGGGTGATGACAGCAGCGTGGGTAACCCCGCTCCGATGGCAAGAGTTCACGCAGGTAAGTCAGATCTTGACGGAAAGATGTTAAAGAACGTTGTCTTCGCCGCAAACGGCATAACAGACGGCGACTACTCGGTAGTTGTAACCGATAACGGCGCGGTATGGGCATACGGTAATAACGAATACGGCAAGCTCGGCGACAACACCACAGAGGAACGCTTCGAGCCTGTTCGTGTCGGTACGGCATACTTCCTGTTTGATGAATATATCAAGTCATTAAGAGTAGGCGACATGATAGATATACCCAAGCCTGCCATCTCCTCGTTCAACCTCTTAAACGGTTCAACGGGTACTTCAACCGACAACATGGATCTGAAGTGGCAGTTCTGGGACGGCAGTCTGAACGGTAATCAGCATGAGGATGCATACGGCAGAATTACATATGAGACGCTTGGTTCAAGCTCCGATAAGTATGCTCACCTCACAGGCTTGAAGGAGGGTACGTCATACGTAATCGTATCACTCTCCGATGACTCGCTGACGGTTGGTACCTTCAAGGTTGAGGTACGTCCTGCAAACGCGACGATAGACAATGAAATGAGCGTCGCATATCCGCAGGTAGTTTCGGGTACAAATACAACCTATGCCCTGAAGCCTAACGGTACTGTTTGGGCATGGGGCGGTAACGAGTACGGCCAGCTCGGCACCGGCAAGATATTCGGTACAGCCGTATATCCGCAGCAGGTAGAGATTAAGAATTCAGCCGGCAATAACGTACTCATAAAGAGATTGGCGGCAGCAGGCGACAGTGTCCTTGCCATAGACGTAAACGGTCATGTTTGGGCATGGGGCAGAAATGACCTTGGCCAGCTCGGTCTTGGCGCAGGCGCGCTTGCTAAGATTACCACGCCGACACTGGTACTGCGCGGTGAGCAGGCGGCTGATCCTTTAGCTGACGCTTCAATGCAGCCGTACATGCACGACATAGTCGATATTGCAATGGGCGGTCTTTCAACCGCAGAGGGCTTCTCGCTCTTCCTTGCAAAGGGCGGTACGGTTTACGGCGCAGGCGACAACTCATATAACCAGCTTAGCCTCTCCAAGGCGCACGCGTCTTACAGCACAGCGGTTAAGATGGCAGACAGTATCCAGTATATTGCAATCGGCGAAAGCGCAACCTCACATATGCTCAAGCTCGACGGTTCGGTTTACTCAATGGGTAAGGGTAACATGTACGAGTACGGCGCGGCGGATTATGAGGAGAATGACGACTTCAGAGCAGGTACGGCAGACCTCCCGACCCGTGCGATGGCGATAGGCGCGGGTAAGGAAAACGCGTTCGCAACTCTCTACAATATAGACAGTTATATCAACATAGACACAGATGTGACAGGCAAGATATGGGCATGGGGCGCTAACACCAACGGCGAACTCGGCGCGCTGAAGCAGACCATAACGAAGCCGACACAAATCCCGAATGTAACAGACGCTGTTCTTACAGGCGGCGGCGACAGTATCTACGTTGTTGACAAAACAGGAAAGCCGGTAATGGCAGGTCTGGCTTCGAGCGGACAGCTCGGCGTGGGTACGCTCACACCGAATACGGTTTACACACTGTCAGACCTCAATGAGGTACAGACAACGACAGGCTATAACGCAGGCAGCGTTATAAGTATGACTTCATCGGTAGGCGGCGCGCATTCGGCATACATAGTAGACGATGGAACAGCCGCAAATTCGGGTTACGTTTGGGCATACGGTAAGAACGACAAGGGACAGATTTCGTATCAGGATGTAACGGCAGACTACACCATAGCTCACAGAGTAGGCTCCGACCTTATCATAACACCGAATGAAAGCGAAATCCTTGTCAAGCAGAATCCGGGTGAATATATCAGATTAAGTGTTGACGCTAAAACAGGCTTCAACCTCTACCATGATAATTCGTCAAGCGTTTCTATGGATATTACGTACAGATCGCTTGATTCGGATATTGCAGACGTTAATAACTTGGGTGATGTAACGGCGGTCGGCACAGGTCAGACATATATTGAGATTACAGCGACAACAACAGGTGTAAACAACACCGTAAGCAAAACAATGTATGTTCATGTTATCTCGCTTCCGGCTGATCAGGATCTTCCGGCGTATGAGCAGTACATAGCATATCCGCAGGTGGCAACTGGCGACAACTTTGTACTCGCACTCCGCGCGAACGGCGAGCTGTACGCATGGGGCGACAACACCTTTGGTCAGCTCGGCTTAGGCCTCGGCAGAGTAGGCTCGATAGACTACAAGCCGCAGAAGATAGTTGCGACCAAGACGGTTATTACAGGCTATACAACCGTTACGCAGAATGTATATGACACTGACGGCACAACTGTAATCGGTACGGAAACAGTCAATGTTCCTGTAACCGAGGAGAGAGAGATTAAGTTCACCAAGATTGCGGCAGGTTCTGACTTCTCAATGGCGATTGACTCTGACGGCGACCTCTTCACATGGGGACGCAACCGCAACGGTCAGATAGGTAACGGCACTGATACATCCGGCGTTATAAGCGCGACGGTTACAGATGCTGCAAAAAGAGGCAGAACATACGATCCCGATACCGCGCTTGCGACAAACGAAACAGTTATCGCAACACCGCAGAAGGTAACATATTTCACCGATTACGGTGTTGTAATGCAAGCTGTATCGGCAGGCGGTTCTAAGGGCAACAGCTATGCGATGGCTCTGAGTGAATCGGGAGACGTCTTTGCATGGGGTTCAAATAAGTATAATCAGGTTAACAATACGGCGGATGCCATAGTGTCAACTCCTGTTTATGTACCTGTTTCGAGAATGATGTCCATTGCGGCGGGCAAGGGTGAGACCTTCACCACAAGCTACGGCGTTCAGGAAATGGGCAGAGTTCTTGCATGGGGCTCCAATCTCAATAACGAAATGGGTCAGGGCAGCGCTGATAGTCTGACAGGTCAGGCAATCGTAAGAGGCAGCTCGGGCGACGACTTTGAAGGCGCGCGTATGCTTGAGATTGCGGCAGGTAAGGGCAGCGCTATCGCCCTCTCAAATGAAACAAATAACGGAACTTACTCCTACTATGCTTGGGGTAACAACGACACATATCAGACCACAACGACTTTGAGCACTGATAATGTGACCTCACCTGTTAAGCTGACAGGTCTTAACAGCGCCGTAAACGTGACAAGCGGCGATGCAACGATGATGGTTCAGAAGGACGGCACGGTCAACGTAATCGGTCAGAATACAGGCGGCAAGCTCGGATTGGGTACTACGAGCCTGGCAGGCAGCGTGATAACTACTATGAGCACCGTTAAGGACAGCGCGGGCACAGACTTTACAGGCGTGCTTGCAGCTTCCGTAAGCCCCGCCGGCAATATGGCGGCGTTCATCATGCAGGACGGCACAGTAAAGACAGTCGGCACAAACAGCCGCGGTCAGCTTGGCGACAATATCCTCACAAATGAGGTAACACCGGTTGACGTATACTCCGGTACAATTGTAATTGACGGTCTTGACAATAACAATTCAATACTTGCAAAGGCTAATACAAACGGCACTGTAAACTTCTCATTCGAGAGATTTAACGTACTGTTTGATAAGCATGTCCAGAATGCGGACTTCGCGGTAACATCGACTAATCCGCAGGTAGCTGAAATAGACAACACAGACGATGACACAGTTGGCACAATCAGCTACAATGACATAGGCGCGACGAGAATAGTAGTATATGAGAAGAACTCCGGCAAGTACGCGCTGTTTGATGTAAACGTGCTGCCGTGGCAGTCGGATCTTGCTTCCTCTGTACACCCGATGGTTGTAACAGGTAAGGAATTTACGGCGGCTCTTGCAAGTAACGGACACGTGTATGTATGGGGTGACAACCTCAGAGGACAGACCTCATACAGCACGACAAAGAAGATGATTAACGAGCCTTCCTCCGGCGAGCTTATGATTAACGGCAGAGCAGCAAGCAATATCGTATCTATCGCAGCAGGCGACAACTTCATGCTCGCTGCCGATGCTGCCGGTCATGTATGGTCTTGGGTAAGAAACGACTCCGGCGCAGGACAGCTTGGTAGAAAGATGTCCTCAAGCACAAGCGTT
>JAFQYK010000458.1 GCA_017406485.1 Clostridia bacterium | reverse complement strand
GCGGCTGTTAAAGCCGGTGATATTGAGCTTATCGAGGTACGCGTTGCGCGCGGTATGGCGGGCAAGTGCTTCGCTTCGATGACGGGTGATGTTGCCGATGTACGCGCGGCTGTTGAAGCAGGCGCTGCAATAGCGGCAAGACAGGGCGTTCTGATAAATACCGAGGTAATCGCCAACCCACACCCCGAACTTTGGGAAGCGGTACTGTAACAGTACAAATAAAAACGGCTCATCCAAGCCGTTTTTTTTGTTACTCAAAAAGAATTTTTATATAATCCCTTCTGCCGTTTAAAATTCTGTATATTGAAACAAATTCATCATCAGCTTTGTAAAAAACTATGTACTCGCCGCTTACCAAGTAACGGTAATCGGTGTCTATGTGAATTATTGACGACAAGGACGCGCCCATGAACGGTGATATTTTAAGCAGTGAGTAGTCATTGATTATCTGCTTTATGGTTCTGTCAGCGGCAATGGGATTGCATAGTTCCTCCGAAATGTAGCTTTGGATTTCTTTAAGGTCGTTCAATGCCGTTGGAGATAGTCGTATGCTTGCCATATTCATACCCCCAAAAGCTCATTTACTTTATCTTCTGTTACCCAACCGTTTTCCTTTGCGGAACGCTCAGCCTCAGATAGCTTTCCAAGTAGCTTTATTGTTGCCTGCGTTTTTTCGTAATCCTCCATATCCATAATAACATACTTTCCTCTGCCGTTTTTCGTAAGATAAACGGGATTGTCCGCGGATATGTCATTTAAAACTTCCGTGTAATTTCTCAAATCCGAAACAGGTTTTATATTCGGCATAATCATTACCTCCTTTGCTGTAATTATTGTATCATAATTTATCGTAAAATACAACATAAAATTTTATCCAAAATCGTGTCGGCAGCCGCCGTTAAAGTCAATAGCTTCCAGTGCGCAAACAATTTTTTCTATACAGTCAAAGTCTGAAAGAGTATCATCGTCAAGAATATCGTGAATGTTGTTTAAGGTCTGAAAACAAATATCACTCATTATCTTTTCAACTCTTTCCGAAAAATCAATATTGATATTTATATTGCCATTTTCGGCGGCTTGATTTAGTAATGCTATTAGTAATTCCATAATTTTTATCTCCTTTTATAAAAATATCAACTTAATTTAAGTCGGTATTAACATTATATCACAAAATACTGATAAAATAAACTTATAATGAACTTAAATTGAACTTTTTTTGAGAGGTATTGTTGTGAAAAGAGAAAAGCATTTAGGATTAGTTATTAGTAATGAATTGCATTATAAATTAAAGTATATTGCAGAATATGATGGTAGGTCATTAAACGGTCAGGTTATCTATCTTATCAATAAGTGCATTAGAGAATTTGAAAAAGAGAACGGTACAATAGAAGAACAGGAATGAAAAAACGGCTTGGATTTTCCAAGCCGTTTTTGATACTTAACCAAAATATCTCTTTAAAAGACCATCAAAGTCTTTGCCGTGTCTTGCTTTATGAAAGACCGAGCTTTTTAGCGATTTCGCCGAGCTTTTTGTCAAATTCCTCTGCTTTAAGCTCGTTTGCGAAATATCTCTTTAAAAGTCCTTCAAAGCCCTTGCCGTGTCTTGCCTCGTCATAGAAACTGCTTTAGGGAGTATAGGTTTTATGCGCTCTGCGAGATTTTCAGATTTGCCTGTCCCACGAATGTCCCACGAGATTTTCTGTCCCACAAAAGGGCAAAATATACACGAAACATACTGTGAACAGGGTAATGGGGCTGTTTTTCTTACTGTATAGCAAGTATATCATACTTGCAGAAGGATTGCAAATTTATTTTCACTATAACCTTACAGATTTCTAACATAGAATGTAGAACGACCTCCGCCGCCCTTTGAAATAATACCGCCTGCACAAAGTTTCTTTAAGTGTCTTTCAACCGTTGAGGCACTGACAGTCGGACAAAGCTCTAATATATCTCTCTTGGTAAATTTACCGATTTTACTCTGCACAGCATTGCTGACCGTATCAAACGATGATGTTCCTACGATATTTATTCTGTCTTCAAAGTCCCTATATGCGGCAATAATTGTTCCGAGCATATATTTTATGAAAGCTGTCGGGTCGTCCTTTCCCTCATGCCATCCGCTTTGTGATAGTTCAAGAGCATCATAATATGCACTTTTGTCTTTTGCAATTTTGGCTTCAAGTGAGATGTATTTCCCAACTTCATATCCGCTGCGATAAAGCAAAAGCGTTGTAAGAAGACGGGACATTCTTCCGTTTCCGTCAATAAACGGGTGGATGCAAAGAAAATCGTGTATAAATACCGGTATTACGAGAAGCGGGTCAACCTTTCCCTCACCAATGCTCCGATTATACTCGTCGCAAAGTTCTTGCATTGCCGGAGGGGTTTCATACGGCGCAAGCGGGGTAAACAATGTATACGCCTTACCATCGGCATTTGTTGCGCTGATAAAATTTTGCACATTTTTAAATGCGCCTCCAAAACTTGAATCCGTGTGACTGAACATTATTTTGTGCAACTGCAATATATAGTTCGGTGTTAATGGGATATATTCAAAATTCTCATGAACAGTATTTAAAGCGTCCCTGTATCCGGCGATTTCCTTCTCGTCACGGTTACGCGGCAAGGTTTTTTCGCTCATCAGCTTCCGAAGCCGTGTTTCTGTTGTGCGGATGCCTTCGATAGAGTTGGAGCTTTCTGTACTTTGAATTTTTGCAATTTCTATGAGCCTGTTCAGCTCATCGGGTTTCTGCTTTAAATATAAAGATTGCTTGCCCTTAGCTTCATGAATTAATGACAAGTAATTTACAACCTCATTATCCCATTTTTTATCTTTCAAAGTATTATAATTAAACCCGCGCATTTGCCTCACCTCGTTTCTATTCTCGTCAATCATATCATAAATGACGAGAATAGTCAAGGCATGACGAGAAAATAATAAATTAGTACATACACTTCTTTCACGCATCAAAGCATAGTATCAGATACATTCAGCATTGGCAGAGATCAACCTACAAGACACAGAAAAAAGAACAGAAGTATTTAATAAAGAGAATGGAACTGATTACCACAAAGTAGGAAAAAGGGAGTTTAAACAAAATCAGACCAGTATAAATTATATCTTCTC
>JAFQYK010000457.1 GCA_017406485.1 Clostridia bacterium | reverse complement strand
TATTTCTGTATGTCAAATATTCGCCCTTTTGCGTCTAAGTAGTTTTCCATAATTTCAATTCCTTTAGCCTACAAAATTAGCCTGTTCTGTTCTTGCTATAATGTCATCCTGCAGCGAGCGTGAAAGTGTAGTAAACAGTGCGCTGTAGCCTGCAACGCGGACAACAAGGGACTTATAATTTTCGGGGTGCTTCTGCGCGTCTAAAAGCGTTTCCTTGCTTACAACATTAAACTGCATATGCATACCCTTCTGGTCAAAGTATGCTCTTATATACGCCGCAAAGTTTTTAAGTCCCTCAATGCCGCTTAATGCCGACGGATGGAATTTCTGGTTATAAAGCGTACCGTTTGAAGCGATTGCGTGGTCGAGTTTAGCAACCGAGTTTGCCGCGGCTGTCGGACCTAATTTATCAGAGCCGCTTCTCGGGCCTACGCCGTCTGCGATAGGCGTGTTTGCAAGTCTGCCGTCAGGCGTCGCGCCTGTCTGCTCACCTAAGGGAACATTTGCACTGACAGGATAAAGTCCTGCGTGGAAAATACCGCCGCGCGGATTTCTGTAGTTCTGCAATTCTCTTGTATATGTATACGCCACGTCACGCGCGAACAGGTCGATTTCCTCTATATCGTTACCGTACTTCGGCAGCTCGTCAATCATTTCAAGCAGTTTATCGTAACGCGCGATGTCCTCTTTTGAAGATGTACCCTGAAGGAACATGCGGCAAATTTCCTCAACCTGCGCCTTTGTAACGGGCTTACCCATTGCCGCAAGGTTATCCACAACCTCTTTTGTCGCAATCTTCGCAGCCTTGGGCGTTAAGCCTCTGCCGTAGTTATGTATAAGCGCGTCCTTGAACTCCGCCATAGAAACGAGCTTTTTATCAAATACAAGCGTCTTAATCGCATACAAACCGTCTGTCATATTAGCGATACCGAAGCCCTGCGGACCTGTGAAGTTATAATGCGCTCCGCCCTCCTGCATCGTCTTACCTCTTGCGATACAGTCGTCAACCATCATTGAAACGAACGGCAGCGGGCAGCGTTCCTTGTGTGCCACATCAATAGCGTTGTCAGCATTGACCATCATCTGAATCATATACTTTGACTGCGCCTTATATGCGTCATAGAACTCGTCAAAGGTTTTCATCTGCAATACATCGCCTGTCTGAAGTCCTACCTGTACGCCCTTGTCAACGCCGTTTGAGAATACAAGCTCCAAGGGGCGGCACATATTGAAGAACGCAGCATCGTGCCAACCGTCCGTCTTGTGACTTACCTGCGGTTCAACGCAGCCTATGATATTATAATCTCTTGCGTCCTCCATAGGTATACCGCGGCTCATAAGTGCGGGGATAATAACCTCGTCGTTGTAGTAAGCCGGAAGGCCGATACCCGTGCGTGTAAGCTCAGCGCATTTTATCAAAAACTCATTCGGCGTGCCGTTCCAGATACGAACCGAGAAAGACGGAGCCGGAAGAAGTGTGTGCATTGAAGCCTGTATGCAAAGGAATGAAAGATCATTTGTCGC
>JAFQYK010000456.1 GCA_017406485.1 Clostridia bacterium | reverse complement strand
TTTCAGCCTGAAACACACTAATCTTAATGTATTTGTTGTCCGCACTGTAATGTGCGGACACTGTTTTATGTAACTATGACTAAGAAATACACAATAACCGGAATAGTGCAGGGAATAGGTTTTCGCCCGAATGTGAAGCGAGTGGCTGAAAAATATGGCATACGCGGCTATGTCAAAAATCTCGGCGGTGCGGTTGAGGTTTTGGCGCAGGGAGTAAATTTAGAGCAGTTCGAGGAAGAGATAAAATCACTTCCGCAGTCGCTTATAATCTCGTTTAAAGAGGAGGAAATGCCGGAAACCGAATACAGCGGATTTTCAATAATAGAAAGCGGCAGAGAAAACAGCTCCGTTCCGATGCTCACGCCCGATATTGCGACCTGTGACAAATGTATGGAGGAGTTCTACAACCAAAAAAACAGACGCTTTATGCACCCCTTCATAAGCTGTACCTATTGCGGTCCGCGTTACAGCGTTCAAAGTGACATACCGTATGACCGCTGTAATATCACAATGTCAGACTTTGAGATGTGCGTGGAATGTAAGAATGAATACACAGCGATTACAGACCGCCGCTGCCACGCGCAGACAATCGCGTGCGTAGGCTGCGGCCCCAAATTGTCGTATACCGTAGAAGGCGATCCGCTTGAAGAAGCCGTAAAAACCATAAAAAACGGCGGCATTGTTGCGGTAAAGGATATAGGCGGCTATCATTTTGTATGTGACGCAAACATTGAAGCCGCGGCACAGAACCTACGCGAAATCAAACAGCGCGACAGAAAGCCGTTTGCGGTGATGTTTAACACAACAGACGACATCAGAGAATACGCCGAAGTAAACGAACTTGAAGAAAAAACGCTTCTATCGCCTGCGCGTCCAATTGTACTTGTAAAAAAGAAAAAGGACTTCGCACCCTCCGTATGCGGTGAAAGCAACTATATAGGCGCGTTTCTGCCGTGTAACCCTGTACAGCATTATCTTACAAAAAATTGTGGCGCGCTTGTGATGACGAGCGGAAACATATCGGGCGAGCCGATAATTATAAACAACGAAGACATTTTTAATTTAAGAGAAAAGATCGACGGCTTTGAGGTGTTAAGTCACACCCGCCGCATACTTACTCCGCTTGACGACAGCGTTTGCAGAGTGATTTGCGGCAAGGTACAGATGATACGCCGCGCAAGAGGCTACGCGCCGCTGCCGGTTGAGATTGACGCAAAAACAGATAAAACAGTTCTTGCGCTTGGCGGTGATTTAAAAGCGTCGTTCTGCTATGCAAAAAGCGGCAGAGCATATATGAGCCAATATTTCGGCGATCTTGAAAACGCAGATGCATATGCGGCTTGGAAGGAAAACATATCGCACCTCGGCGGATTGCTAAAATTAAAGGAAGATATAGTTGTAAAAGACCTACACCCGTTATATCTAAGCAGTCAATACAAAGACGGTAGAACCTTGCAGCACCACTACGCGCATATGGCGTCCGTAATGGCGGAGCATAGAATAAACGGCAGTGCGCTCGGCTTCATTTTTGACGGCACAGGCTACGGTACGGACGGCAATATTTGGGGCGGCGAAGTGATACGCTATGACGGTGACTTTACGCGCATAGCTTCGCTTGAATACACCACTCTTTTGGGCGGCGATACGTCAGCAAAGGACAGCGCCGGAACGCTTGACTGTTACCTAATATCCGCAGGGCTTGAGCCGAGAACCGAAAACGGCGCGCTTATAAAAGCGGCAGTCAAAAACCACATAAACACCGCAAAATCATCAAGTATGGGCAGACTGTTTGACGCGGTTTCGGCATTATTGGATATATCAAAATACAACTCCTACGAGGGCGAAAGCGCGATACTTCTTGAAAGCGCGGCAGCTAAGACGGACAAGCCATATCCGCTTAAACTCGCTCTGAAGGACAACAAATGGCAAACAGCGGATTTAATACGCGATATTTATGCGGCTTGCGAGAACGGCGAGGACAAAAACAGTCTCGCGCTCGGTTTCCACATAGCGATAGCAAACGCGGTAATCGGCTTTGCGGAAAATCAGAATGAAAAAAACATAATCCTTTCCGGCGGCGTATTTGCAAACCGTATTTTGACGGAAATATGCTATAACACGCTCACTGAAAAGGGCTATAACGTATATATAAACGAACAGGTACCGACGAATGACGGCGGAATTGCGCTCGGGCAGGCTTGGTACGGATTGAAGGAGAATTAAAATGTGTGTAGCGGCACCGGGAAAAATAATTGAATTAAACGGCAACACGGCAACCATCGACTACAACGGCAATACAGTAACGGCAAATGCCGGCGTGGTTGACGTAAACGTGGGCGACTATGTTCTTGTACACGCCGGTCTTATAATTCAGAAGATTAGCCAGACTGAAGCCGAGGAAATGGCAGACCTTTTTAATGTGTTGGAGGAACTCGGAAATGCCTGATTTGAATGAAGTAAAGGAGTATCTCAGAACCTACGACGGGGACACTAAAGTTATAATGGAGGTTTGCGGCACACACACCGCGTCAATCTCCGAAAACGGAATACCTGAAATGCTTTCCCCGAAAATCAGGCTGATTTCAGGCCCCGGCTGCCCTGTCTGCGTAACAGTCGCGTCATATATAGACAGGCTCATAGACCTTGCGAAAGAGGAGAACACCACAGTTGTGACGTTCGGCGATATGCTCCGCGTTAAAGGCCCGGAAAAATCCTTGCGCGACGCGGCAGCAGAAGGAGCAAGCGTCAAAATGGTGTACTCTCCGTTTGAAATAATTGAAATGGCAAAGGCTAATCCCGATAGGCAGTTTGTTTTTGCTGCAGTAGGCTTTGAGACGACAACACCGGTGTACGCGCTTATTATAGACCAGCTTATAAATGGGGACACTAAAAATGTAAAGCTGCTGACAGCCCTCAAAACAATGCCCGAAGCAATACGCACGGTGACAAAAGGGGACACTAAAATAACAGACTTCTTAGCTCCCGGTCACGTCAGCGCAATAACAGGTCACAAGCTGTTTGAGGATATGGCAAAGGAACTTAACTTACCGTTCGTAACTGCGGGCTTTAAGGGTGAGGAACTGCTTTTGGCGATATACGCTCTCACAAAACTAAACGGCGGAAAATCATTAAATATGTATCCGTCAGTTGTGACCTATAACGGCAACGAAACGGCGCAGAAAACGGTAAACAGATATTTCAGACCGTGTGATGCAGCGTGGCGCGGAATGGGGATTATAAAGAATTCCGGTATGTGCCTAAGAGAAGAATACGCGCAGTTTGACGCGGGCAGCGCGGAGTTGATTGAAGATAAAATGTACAACACAGCCTGCGGCTGCGGCGATGTTATTTCGGGCAGGAAGAACCCCAACGAATGCCCGTTGTTTGGAAAATTATGCACCCCCGACAATCCACAGGGCGCGTGTATGGTTTCGACAGAGGGAAGCTGTTTCCATTACTATATAAACAGGAGAAAATAAGATGAAAATAACAATGGCGCACGGCAGCGGCGGCAGGCAAACGGCGCAGCTTATAGACGAAATATTTAAAAAAGCAAATTCAAACCCCGTTCTTGATATGATGGAGGATAGCGCGGTTGTAGCAGGGGACACTAAAATAGCAATTACCACCGACAGCTTTGTTGTAACGCCGCTTATTTTCAAGGGCGGCGACATAGGCTCTCTTGCGGTATGCGGTACGGTGAATGACCTCTTAATGCGCGGCGCGGTGCCAAAATACATCACAAGCGCATATATAATTGAGGAAGGCGCGGATGCAGAGCTGCTTACAAAAATCGCAGCTTCTATGGCAGAAACGGCAAAAGAAGCGGGCGTAACAGTTGTGGCGGGGGACACTAAAGTAATTGAGGGCAATGGCGGCATTTATATAAACACCACCGGCGTCGGATTTGTAAATGAAAATACAGATATAAAAAGCGCGAACTGTAAAAACGGTGATGTGATTATTTTATCCGGCACACTTGGCGAACACCATGCGGCGATATTAAGTGAGCGAATGGGCGTAAAGAATAATATTCAAAGCGACTGCGCGCCACTGGGTGAGATGGTTCAAAATATGATGAATACCGGAATTGAAATTCACGCAATGCGCGATATAACACGCGGCGGACTCGGAACAGTATTAAATGAATTTGCAAACGTGTCAAATTGCGGCTTTGAAATAGCTGAAGAAAAAATTCCCGTAACACCGGAGGTGGAGGGTTTCTGCAAAATCCTTGGACTCGATCCGTTGCATATGGGAAACGAGGGTAAAATGATAGCCGTTGTCGCCGAAAAGGACGCAGAAAAAGCGGTTCAGATTATAAGAAAAAGCAAATACGGTGAAAACGCAGCGATAATCGGCACAGTCACAGACGGCGAGGGCGTTACAATGCTGACGCGCCTTGGCGGCAGGCGAACCGTAACCGAGCTCTACGGCGAGGGACTGCCGAGAATATGCTAAAAAAGCAGGCATAGCCTGCTTTTTTATGTGTCAATATCAATACTTTCAACAAGGAACTCCCGTCCGTGAATGAGCTTCAAATTCTGACTGCTGCAATGCTCACAAACAAATTTAAAATCCGTAAGCCTTGTTTCTTTACCGCAATCAAGACATTTAGCCGCTGCCGGTATTTTTACAAACTCCAGCTCCGCCTTTTCGGCAATTGTCTCCTTGCTGATAATATCAAAATAATCCTGCACACAGGCGGGTACATAG
>JAFQYK010000455.1 GCA_017406485.1 Clostridia bacterium | reverse complement strand
TTTCATTGCATACACTCCCATAATATGCTACAATGAATTTATTAAATGAAAAGGCGGATTGTGATATGAAAAAAATTGTTGTTACGCAAAACAAAACGGCTTCTATGGCTGACTTTTACGGAATATTTTTCGAGGATATAAACCACGCGGCGGACGGCGGGCTTTACGCGGAAAAGATAAGGAACCGCGCGTTCGAGTTCTCACCTGTGGACAATACAACGTATCAGGCTTTAACGGCTTGGAAGAAAATTGAGGAGGGCGGCGCGGTTGTCGCGGCTTCGGTGTCGAACAAAAAGCCGCACTCGAAAAAAAACAAGAATTATCTTGTATTGGAAATTACAGAACCGGGCAAAAGAGCCGGTATTAAAAACCTCGGCTGGGGCAGCGGTATATCTGTCGATGAAGGCAATGATTATAAAATCACCTGCATAGCAAGAGCCGATAAGCCGTGTGATATAACGTTTTCGATTGACGACGCGTACGGAAAACCGACTGTCGCTGATACCATAACGGTTGGCAGCGCGGAGTGGAAAAAGTATACGCTTACCATAACGGCTTCGGAAACTGACCACTCAGCGGTATTTTCTATAACCGCGGACAAGCCGTGTAAATTTTGTGTGGATTTTGTTTCGCTGTTTCCGGTTGATACCTTTAAGGGCAGGGAAAACGGTCTGAGAAAGGATTTGGCAGAGATGCTCGCGGATTTAAAGCCTAAGTTTATGCGCTTCCCCGGCGGCTGCCTTGTACACGACGGCACGTTAAACAGCGATGACCGCAACTCTATGTATCGCTGGAAAAATACGATTGGTGATGTTACGGAACGTCCTTCACGGCGCAATAACTGGAGGTATAATCAGTCGCTTGGACTTGGATATTATGAATATTTCTGCTTCTGCGAGGACATAGGCGCAAAGCCGCTGCCGGTACTGCCGGCGGGCTATAATCCGCATATGGAGCAGGCGGCGCCGCTTGATGAGATGCAGGAGTGGATTGACGACGCGCTTGACCTTATTGAATTCGCAAACGGTGACACCAAAACCAAATGGGGAAAAATCCGCGCTGACCTGGGGCATAGTGAGCCGTTTAACCTTGAATACTTAGGCATTGGCAACGAGGAGGTAGGCAAGGGCTTTTGGCAGCGTTATGACATTATCCATAATGCGATACGCGAAAAATATCCTGAAATCAAACTAATAAACAGTGCAGGCCCGTTCCCTGCCGGCGGTGAATTTGAGCGCGGCTGGGCAAATGCGAAAAGGAACGGTTCGGATTTGGTGGACGAGCATTACTACACCTCACCCGAATGGATGCTTGCGAATATGCACCGCTATGACAACTATGAGAGCAGTCCAAAGGTATTTTTGGGTGAATACGCTTCTTGGGGAAATACGTATTACAACGCGCTTTGCGAAGCGGCGTATATGACGAGCCTTGAAAATCACGCGGATAAGGTGGGGCTTGTCTGCTATGCGCCGCTGTTTGCGAATGTGGATTACGTGGACTGGAAGCCGGATATGATTTGGTTTGACAACCACCGCGTATACGGCAGCGCAAATTATTACGTGCAGAAAATGTTTATGACCTCTACGGGTGATAAGCTGCTTGAAACGTGCGGTGAAGGATTTGGTGAGCCGGTAACGCTCGGCAGCAAAAGGATTGCGGGCAATATTGAAATTCTCGCCGACCGCATAAACGGCAGAGTGTATGATATAAAAATAACCGACCTTGACAACGGCAGCGTGGCTGATGCTGACAATTTTTCTCTTGCCGCGAACGAGTCAAAAATACTCGGCAGCATAGACGCAAAGCATTACAAGGTGGAATTTAAACTGATACGCGATATGGGCGAAAAAGGCTTCAGATTTTTCTTTGGAAAAACAGACGATAAGAATTATATTCAGTGGTTCATAGGCGGCTGGCAAAACCAGGATACCGAGATAAGCTCCGTTATAAACGGAAGAAGCTCCACAATTGACCACAATATTTTCTCGGTTATGACAGGGCGCGAATACAGCGTGTGTCTGGAGGTTGACGGACGCAATATTACCACTTATATTGACGGAAAAATTGCAAACAGCGGCGTACACCGTCAGCCGGTTATGGAGGAGCTGTATTATACCGCGAGCGAGGACAGCGACAAGATATATGTTAAGGTTGTAAATGTGCGCGATTGTGAAATGACGGCGCAAATGTGTATAGAAGGTGTGAGCTGTATTTGCGCAGATGTTCATACACTCACTGCGCCGCTTGACGCGGAAAATAATTTTGATAATCCCACAAACGTTGCGCCGGTTAAAAGCAAATTTAAAACAGATACAAACGAATTTGAATACACCTTCCCAAGCGAAAGTGTGACAGTGTTTGAGATTGAAAAAAAGGCTTAATGAGCGACACCAATAAAACAAAGTTTAAGGGCATATTGCAGAAAATTTCCAACTTTTTCACGGACTGAAAAGTATTATATATGAACACTGGTCTTGGAGGATAAAACCATGAAAAAAATACTTTCAATAATTTTAGTAATATCCATGCTGTCAGGTATGGCGGTTACGGTAAATGCGGATGAAGATATTACTGTTACCGTAGACGGCGAACAGGTTCAGTTTGACACACAGCCTATAATTGAAAAAGACCGTGTGCTTGTACCTATGCGCGCGATATATGAAAGGCTCGGCGCATATGTGGATTGGCATGAAAGCGAAAACACTGTTTATGCAAAAAAAGAGTTTGGAGATAGCCTTACTAAAACCATAACTCTTACAGTAGGCGATGAAAAGATGAAGATGAAGGAAGATGACAATTTACAGGCAGAAGAAACCATTATTGAGATTGACTCACCTGCGAAAATAATAAACGGCAGAACATATGTTCCCTTGCGCGCTATATCTGAGGCGTTTGGGTGCAGAGTGTTGTGGTATGATTGGCTAAGAATGGTGTCTGTTCAAACTCCCGCACCTACATCTCAAAAAGAGATTACAGAACAATTATTAAAATACAATATTATTGATGAAGCCGATATAGATAAGGAGGAATATATAACCGTTCTTGAAGCGTTAAAAGCTCTCGGCAATTTGGAATACGACGAAGAATATGGGTATTCGGTTGATTTGAGTGATTGGTATTATGGCGATATGTTGGCATCGCTTGATTATCTTGATGATGAAATAAAAGAAATGCTGCTTGCATTAAGTCGTTGGCGCAGTGCGTTAAAAGAAGAAGAACTTTTGGAGCTTGATTTAAATTCAAATTTGACAGAATATAAGGCGCTTGTATATCTTACACGAATGCTTGGCAATACATATGGCTGTACAGATTACCCCATAGAGCGCGACTTTACCGAAGTATCGCAGACCTATAACAGTGCGGTGGAAAAAGGACTTATAGACAGCGCGGATATATCTTATGCGGATGAAGCTATAACAAGAGAAAAATTTTATTCGCTTCTGATAAAGGCAATGTACACACCGTTTTTTTCAGGCGGCGACGGCGGAGCTATTGAGAATAGATATATTGAAATGCTTAACAGACGCGCCAAACGCATTGCGTCAGCAACTCCGAAGCCGGAGAAAAAAGAGGCTGAAAGGATAGAAATAGCTGCTGAATTCGATGACGATATGTCTATACACTGGACTGTTCCCGATAAATACAGGATAAACGGAACACACATATCTTATATTACCGAAAATGGCGACGTTGAAGGTTTATATGGCTCTTTGTATATCTGGGAAGATATTGAAGCTGATGAAATTATCAAAATGATTTCATATAATAACGGAAGTGTTCCAAAGGCAATAAGATGTGAGTATACGTCAGATGAAGGATATGTATATTTTGATATTGACCTGTCAAATATTGAGCTTGTCACTGAGGATTATATTGTAGAGCCCGGTGTTTACACGCCGTTTGAAGGACAGTGGGTGCCGAAATATATAACGCTTGCAGACGGGTATAAATTCAAAAAAGACGCGTATTATATGATTGTTTCATACGACCATAGCTACAGACTTCCCGAATATAACCA
>JAFQYK010000454.1 GCA_017406485.1 Clostridia bacterium | reverse complement strand
ACGCTCCGCCGCTTCAGCATTATCCGCCGCGGCACGTGCGCTTATCTCGTCGGTTAGATTTTGCATAATCGCTGTGTCAACCCTGTCACGTGTGGCAGCCTCATTTGAGATGTCGGTGTCGAGCTCGTTTATAGCGTCCTGCACCTCAATGAAATGCGTCTTGACTACCTTCCACCATTCACGCAGACGCGTCTTGCCCTTGTACAGAGCAAAATCTAAATTTAATTTCACATTGCTTTCTCTCCTTTCAAATTCCCAATCGTTTGGGATTTTCGGTATTCAAAAAGCACGTCCGTACGAACGTGCTAAGGCGGTATTCTCCGTGGCATTGTGTGTCTCCTTTCAGGGTATAGAAAAAGCACCCGCGAAAGGTGCTTTATAAAACAGTTGACAATATCGGATTGTTATGATAGAATGTAAGCAAGAGGATAACCATCGGTTATTCTGCATAAACCGTTTACAAAATTGCAAACCGCTTACTTGCCAGAGTAAGCGGTTATCTTTTTATGTTTCGGATTATTTCTAAGATGATAAGTATTATTATCATTTTAAGTAATAAATCTAAATCCATAAGCGACACCTCCATTCTATCAAAGGTGTCAGAATAACCGCGTACCCTCTTGCTATGCTCACATTATATCATATCGTGTCGGTTACTGCAAGCCGCTTACTTAAGCAACGGCTCTATTTCCTCTACAAATTGGTCGTAGGGAATTACACTTAACGGCTCATTCTCTAATAGAATTGTGTGTACTGAACATACCACTTTATCACCATTTAAAGCGTAAATTGTTCTTGTTTCATCATCATACTTATATTTATAACCGGCATCCTGAATTTTGTTCGCTATAAAATTGAGCAGGACATAATAAATACCATCCTTTTTTAGGACATAAGCATTATCGTTGATATATTCTGCCGGCGGCGTATATTTACTTGTTGTCATCACTGCATTATCCTCTTTCTTTTCTGATATTGTTGCGGTGCTTGTTGTGCCGTCATACTGCACATCTAATCCGAGCGCCTCACTTACGGCTCTTATAGGAAGATATGTTGTGTCATCATAGAGGAAATTATCGGCTTGAACTGCCTTTCCTTCAACTACAACCTTTATTGTATTCGGTAATACACTTATTGTCTGCCAAGCGTCCGCCGCGTATACTGCTATACCCGACAAAACGCCCATTACAAGCATACCGCATATAAAACTTTTAACATTAAATTTCATTACAAACGCCTCCTTTGTGATAATTAAATTGTATCACAAAGGAAAATTTTTGTAAATGCTTTTATGATATGTCGGTTATAAGACCGCCTAAAACTGTTATGATTTTGCCGTCAGCAGTTTCAAAACTTCCGCTTGCACCGTTTTCAAATCCCCAGTCCCCATATCCTTTTGTAAAACTACTTCCATGTGATAAAAAGTTATTATTCTTATACCTTAGAGAAATTCCGTCTAAACTGTTATACACCTGAAAAATGTTCTGTCCTTCACAATAGATACTAAAATCTGCATATCTCTGACCATAGCTATTAGGTTCATTACACCATAATCCGTAACGATTTCCGGCACTGTCATAACTTTGAATACCGTTTTTGTCAATAACCGTCCGAGCTTCATCTTCTGTGCCGGTTGCGAATACGCCTGTTATGGTGATGTCGCCGTCCTCGTTAATGTATATGGTGCGCTTTTTTCCTGTGCTGCCATAAATCTCAAAGACGAACTCGCCGTCAACATTACCGAGGTTTATCCGGCGCTTTCCGCCGCTGTCCTCGATCACAAGAAGGTCACCGTCAAGCAGCAGCCTCTCGTTTTTTGACTGCACAGGGTTTTGCGTACTGTTAAGTTTGCCGTTAAAGTATTTTGTTTTTATCTTTTTTGATGTGCCTGTGCTGTTTTTCTTTATGGTGTTGAGCAGATTACCGCGCTGCCATACGACAAAGAACGGGTCTGTGTTACTCATTGAGCCGATTGTCACCGTAGGCTGCTGTGCGCTGTACGGATAGTATGTAATGCCGATTATCCGCTTATGGTGCATGGTGTCGTTCTCTTTTACATTAACGGTATCGCCAAGAGCGATTTTATAAAAATCACCGTACTCCGCTAATTTAGCCAAATCAATCACATCAGCCGTTATTGTAAGCTGCGGCGTGTCCATACGGTTTTCATTATCCTCGCCCATCAACATCCACTTTGCATTTGCAAACAGCTTTCGGGGTCTGTATAATCGGGAAAATCAAGGTATTTATCCACATATCCGTATTTGCTTACCGCCTCGGGGCTTATGATAAAAGGCTCGCCGCGTTTATGAATAATATTCCCGTTGCTGTCGCGTACGGTACCGATTGAGCTAATCGTCATATCATCTTTGCCGTAAGGATATACTCTTGTGGCAAGCTCTGTCCGCTGTCTTTCAACCGACAGCTTGGAGAGGTTGTTTGTTGTAGTAAGTCTTACTCCGTTATCCTTGCCTATACGCTCCACAACTGCAAAGCGGTAATTATCAACGTATAATTCGCCCTGTCCGTAGGCTTCAATCACGGCTTTTATAACGTCATATGTGTTTATCTTATCGGTCGGGAAGAAGTCAATCAGCTCACCGCCCGCGCCTATGCGCGTCATTCCCATTCCCCTAAGCTCGCTGTCGGGAATAAGCGTAAAGCTCGTTCCCTCTATCGCCTTGCGGAGTACAGCATAAGGGTCAACTCCGATTGTGCTGTTCGCACTGTCCGTATCATTGCCGATAGTCGGGATATGATGGTCTACCGCATCCGAAAAGAAAATCCTTGTCGCTGTTGCTGTGAGCTTCTTTGCGCCGGTGCGCTCAATTTTAACATTGCTAATTCTGTACGCCTGCCCGTCAACCGATACAATACGGTTTTCCGTTATCATTTCCGCCTTTTCATCAATAACGGGATAATCAAAGCTAAGAGTGTGCGGTCTGTCTATATTTTCCGTTACCGCTACATTCTCTGCCTTGCCAAGGTACGCAAGACAGCCGCCTGTAAAATCTGTTTCGTTAAATTCATGCAGCTTAATCGGCATTCTCATCACCCCATTCCGTGCCGTCAAAGTCAGCGTCATATAAGAATT
>JAFQYK010000453.1 GCA_017406485.1 Clostridia bacterium | reverse complement strand
TATCCTTTTCGCTCACCGGTGTGCTTTCAAGCGCAACACCCGTACCCGAAGCGTAGGTTACGATTGAGATTGTGTCATTGGGGTCAAGCTCATCCAAAAGCATACGCAAGGATTTTTTTACGAGCGGCAGCTTGTCAACCGTGTACATTGAGCCTGAAATATCAAGTAAAAATACAAGATTACTCGGCTGCGGCTCTAAAAATTCATCACCCTGAATTGCTATTTTTGTAAGTAAATTTTCGCTGTTCCACGGGCATACGGCTGTTTCTGTTGATACCTCGAAAGGCTTACCGTCTGTCGGGCGCGGATTGTCGTAGTTAAAGTAATTTATAAGCTCCTCGGTACGGATTGAACCCTTTGTCGGGAACGTTGCATTGCCTAAGACAAAGCGGCGCATATTGCTGTATGAAGCTGTATCAGCATCTATCGAAAATGTTGAAAGCGGCGCGGTAAGCGCGTTTTTGAATATATTTTCCTGCTCGGCGGTGTATTCCTCGCTGTTAAAATAGCCGTTGTAGTCGTAGTCATACGGCTCCGGCGCGGCTAAGCCGGCTTCGGAAACCTCTATCGCGCCGCCGTCCTCAGCGGCCGTGTCAACGGAAAAGCTCGCCGCACCGCTTGAAATGATGCCAGTTCTGTTTTTCGGCGCGATTGCCGCACCGCCACCGCCACCGCCTCCTGCGCTATTTGAATATGATGTTGTGAAGCCGTTCCAGTAAGCGTCCTCCTCGTCCTCGGCTTGTTTATCGGCTTCAATTTTGGTGAGTGCGTTGTCAACAAGGTAAACCACGTCCTCGCGCGTTATCGTTTCACCGATAAGCTTTGTTACGCCGTCCGAGATACCCATATCAAGCGCGGCGCCGATATAGCCCTCCGGATAAATCTTCCCCGCATAATAGTTGTAATTATCAAGATAAGCAACTATCATTTTTATAGCCTGCTCATATGTCACCGTTTCATCGGGCTTAAAGGTACCGTCATCGAAACCGTTTATTATACCCGCGGCAACTGCCTTTTCGATATAGTCCGCGCCCCAATGCGAAGCAATATCGGGAAAGGACGGTGACTTATAATCCTTTATATCCTTGTCATCCTTTAAAAAAGCGTCACAAAAAATCTTTGTAAATTCCGCTCTTGTTAAGGTGCGTTCAAGGTGCAGCTCGCCGTCCTCGAAGCCGCTTAAAATTCCCTGCTCAACCAATTTTTCGCTTGGCGCCGCCGCGTATGCGGTGAACATTGCGCTTGCCGCCGCGATTGCCGTAATTATGGCAACAATTTTTCTTTTCATAAGTACCACCCTTTCTTTATCTTAATGAATTTATTATTTCTTCTACGCTGCTTCTGTCCGCTCCGCTTGCATTTATTGTAACACTAAGTCCGTACGATGTAAATACCGCGTAGATATTATCTCCGTTTTCTTCAATATACGGCGCGCGTTCCTCGCCGCCGTAATTTATGCTTACCGTTATGACCGCGCCCGAGTCATTTACGAATGTGTAGCCGCGCGGAGTTGCGCTTGTGCAGGTGTAGCCTGAGGGCGTCGGTATATCGGCGTCGCTTATTTCAGGCTCCGCTGCGGCTTTTGCGGAATATAACTCCGCCTTTTGCTCATACGGCGCCATATCCATAGGCGCGCTGTTTTCCTTGGCTTGTTCATCGCTTTCGCCCATAACAATGCTGCGCATAATCTGTACCTCACCGCTGTCCGCGCTTTGTGCTGCACTTTGCTCGTCGTCTTTGCTCTCCTCCTGCTTTGACGCTTCGGCTGCAGGTGCAGCCTGTTCGGATTTCGGCGGCTCGCTTACATTTGGTAAGCTGTTCCTTTCCAAATTGCTTCCGGAGACGGCAAAGGAAGTATTGTTTTGGGAAGGTTTTGTTTGGCTGTTGGAGGATTTTGCTGCGCCTCCGGAAGCTGACGTTGTATACGGTTTTTCGGTA
>JAFQYK010000053.1 GCA_017406485.1 Clostridia bacterium | reverse complement strand
GGACAAAGCTGTTTATCACATCGATGTATCTGTCAGCGTATGATTTCACACTATTATCATCGCAGACATATAAATACTTTAACTTATCATTGTACTCACCGTTTGCGAGCGCAGTTTTTGTTTCATTTAAAGAACGCATAATTTGTCCTCCTATAATACATCTAAGACTAGAAGAAAATCGTTCAGAGTGCTGCTTTGCATCCGACGGTGCCGTACGCGTGTACTGCCCTCGGCAAAAAGTAGTGCTCTGGGTGATTTTATTCGGTCTATTCAACCATTAAGAAATCGCTTACAACATTCTGCATTTCATTCTTATCGCAAACAAGATCAAATACAACATTCTTGTTTTTAAGCGCAGCAAGTGACGCAGGTATACGCATATTGCTCTTTTCGCTAAGCTCCTCCAACAGTGTAAACTCATCCTTGCCGACAACCGCGTTATGATCCTCTAGCGCAATCAGAACGCTCTGATTGAACTTAAACGGGCTTGCAGTTGAAGCGATAACAGTCTTAGTCTTGTCGCCGGTTTCCTTTACGTAGTTGTTGTAAACAGCGACGGCGACAGCAGTATGCGTGTCAACAACGTAATCGTAATCAGCCGCGGTCTGTTTAATTGTCGCCATAGTCTCAGCGTCATCGCAACAGCCTGCCGCAAACAGAGATTGAATTTTTGCCTTCACATCGGATGATACCTCGTAAACACCCTCAGTGTTGAGCTTTGACATCCACTCGCTTATAACTTTGTCATCGTTGCCGGTAAGGTCGTATAAAAATCTTTCAAGGTTTGAGGATATTAGAATATCCATCGACGGCGAAATTGTAGTGTGGAACGGTCTGTTTTTGTTATACACTCCGGTCCGGAGAAACTCGGTCAGAACGTTGTTCTCATTTGAAGCGCATATAAACTTTTTAACCGGAAGTCCCATTTTCTTTGCATAGTACGAAGCTAAGATGTTGCCGAAGTTGCCTGTCGGTACAACTACATTTATTTCCTCACCGTTCTCGATTTCACCACTATTCAAAAGCTCGGCATAGGCTGAGAAATAGTAGACAATCTGCGGTGCGAGTCTGCCCCAGTTTATGGAGTTTGCGGAGGACAGACTGAACTTGTTGCGGGCGAGAAGTTTTTTATACTCTTCGTCGGTAAATATCTTCTTAACGCCGCTCTGTGCATCATCAAAGTTACCCTTAACGGCCGCAACGGATACATTGTTACCCTCTTGCGTTACCATCTGCAGCTTCTGTATCTCACTTACGCCGTTGTCGGGATAGAACACAATAATGCGCGTGCCCTCAACGTCCTGAAATCCCGCCAAAGCCGCCTTACCGGTGTCGCCTGATGTTGCCACAAGAATTACAACCTCTTTCTCCTCGTTTGTCTTTTTCATCGAAGTTGTAAGAAGGTGCGGCAAAATCTGCAGAGCCATATCCTTAAACGCGCACGTAGGACCGTGCCAAAGCTCTAAGATGTACTCATGGTCGTTTAGCTTATACACCGGAGCAATCGCGCTGGTTTCAAATTTCTCCTTTGTGTATGCGCTGTCGACGCACTTTGCAAGCTCCTCGTCAGTAAATTCAGATAAAAACTTGCCGAGAATAAACTTTGCTCTCTCATTATATGTCATCTTGGCGAGCGACTTTATTTCTTCACCTGTTACAGTAGGAAAACTTTCGGGTACAAATAAACCGCCCTCGTTTGATAATCCCTGCTTGATTGCCTCTGCAGAGGTAACAGATATAGTTTTGTCCCTCGTACTCTGATAATTCATTATATATCCTCTTTTCTTTATAAAGATTAAGGCTGAAAGAAAATCGTTCAGAGTGCCGCTTTGAAGCCGATGGTGCCGTACCGGTGTACTGTCCTCGGCAAAAAGTGGTGCTATAGGCGATTTTATTCAGCCTTGCTATTTTATGCTAATTCCTTAATATATTCCGGCGCTGTATCTGCATCGATACTTACCGAGATTACAAAAGAAATGCTCTGCTTTCTTGATAAATCCTCAAGTCTTTCCAAAAACTCCTCGAAACCGTCAAGCTCCGTGGTGCCGACAATCTTAAAGATACCGTCAACAAAGATATTTGTTATATCATAGTCACGGCTTATAATACCGTAGATGAAGCCTAAAAGCTCGTTGTAGCTTCTGATGTCAAAATCCGAAGTTGTTGCCATTCTCGCCTTTGAATCAACGGCATACATCTGGTCACTGTTCTTCGCAATAAATACAACATTACCCTTTGCAACTGTAAGCGCTGTGTTTACCTTGTCAACAAGCGCCTTTGTCTTACCTGTTCCCTTTTTTCCGATTAAAAGCTCTACCATAATCTTTTTCCTCCTTATTTTGTAAATTATTTTGAAAGTCTTTCTTCAAGCGCTGCCTTGGCATCCTCATATCCGGGCTTGCCGAGAAGCGCAAACATATTCTTCTTATATGCCTCAACGCCAGGTTGGTCAAACGGATTTACACCTAAGAGATAGCCCGAAATACCGCAAGCCTTCTCGAAGAAGTATACCATCTTACCGAAGTTATAAGCGTCAAGTGCGGGTACTGTTACGGCGAGGTTCGGTACCAAGCCATCTGTATGCGCAAGCGCGGTACCCTGAGCGGCCTTTGAGTTTACAAAGTCAATCGTCTTGCCTGCGAGGAAGTTAAGGCCGTCAATGTTGTCGTCAGTTGCTTCTATTGTGATGTTCTTTCTCGGCTCATCAACGAGAAGCGCTGTTTCAAAAAGTATTCTCTGGCCGTCCTGAATATACTGTCCCATTGAGTGAAGGTCTGATGAAAAATCAGCAGCCGCAGGGAAAATACCCTTGTTGTCCTTGCCCTCGCTCTCGCCGTAAAGCTGCTTCCACCATTCACCGAAATAGTGGAGCGCCGGCTCGTAATTTACCATCATTTCAACGCTCTTACCCTTTCTTGCAAGCGCGTTACGTACAGCCGCGTACTGATAGCAAGCGTTTTCTGCAAGATTGGGGTTAGCGTATTCGTCCATAGCGTCCTTTGCGCCCTGCATCATTTTATCAATGTCAATACCTGCGGCCGCTATCGGAAGGAGTCCAACGGCTGTAAGAACCGAGTATCTGCCGCCTACGTCGTCGGGAACTACAAACGTTTCGTAGCCCTCGCTGTCCGCAAGAGTTTTAAGCGCGCCGCGCGCCTTGTCGGTTGTAGCGTAAATTCTCTTTGCAGCCTCCGCCTTGCCGTACTTGTCCTCAAGAAGCTTTTTGAAAATTCTGAAAGCAATCGCCGGCTCTGTCGTTGTACCCGACTTCGAGATAACATTAACGCTTATATCTTTGCCCTCGACGGTTTCGAGAAGGTCAGCCATATAGGTTGAGCTGATATTATTTCCGGCAAAGAAAACGGCAGGTCCCTTTCTCTTATCCTTGTCAAGCGCGTTGTAGAACGAATGCTGAAGCATTTCCACAGCCGCCCTTGCGCCGAGATATGAGCCGCCTATACCGATTACAACAAGCACATCGCTGTCGGAGCGGATTTTTTCAGCCGCTTTTTTAATGCGGGCGAATTCCTCCTTGTCGTAGTCAGACGGCAGATTTACCCAGCCAAGATAATCATTGCCTGCCCCTGTTTTATTGTGAAGCATCTCATGCGCATCTGCCACATACTTTGCGAGATTGTCAATCTCGTACTGCTTGACGAACGGAAGCGCCTTTGAGTAGTCAAACTTTAGATTTGCCATTATATTTCTTCCTTTCTATATTTTGTATAAAAATACTTTACTAACTTATATTTTATACTATTTTTTGTTAATTGTCAATGATAATAACGACTGTTGTAAAAAAAATACCGCTTGCACTTTTATTCCTCATATACGCTTGTTCGTACTGAGGCGCGTCACTGCACCGCTATCTCAATATACAGAAAAACAAGGCGCCCAAAAAGGCGCCCTGTTCGTATATAGCTTGATTAAAACTTATCAGCCGCTTTATTTAATATCACAAAATCATCAATTAAACCAAAACAATGTACTTACCGCTCACGTAGCCCTCGATATTGCCGTACTTTATGTAGTACCAACCGTTTATGGACTTTGAACGGTTTATGCTTACCGTTGCACCCTTTGCAAGTGAACCTACCGCATTATTGTTCGCAATTTTCGGCTCGCTTCTCACATTCAGATAACCGGAGTCTATGTTTACATATCCTGCCTCACTAAACTCTGAATTCTGAGCCTTATTGGCAGGAGCTGACCCCTGCTGCGGCGCCTTATAATTGTCGTCTATAAGGTAAATATAGCCGACAAAATCACTTGTGCTCATCCACGGCGCGCCGAAATAGAACGGTCTTGCAGGCTGCCACTTCTCAACATTGAAGTTCGCTGTCTTGTACGTTGAGTTACCTGTACCCGATATAAGTCTCGGTGTGCCGTCACTATTTACGCTCTCAACCATTGCTACACTGTTTTTATAGCAGATAACGGCGCCGATTTTTGCTTCGTTGTAGTTTGTGCTGTACGGGTGCTGATTTGTGGTCTTGTTGTAATTGAACCACGCAGAAGCGGGTCCCTTTGAAAGTCCCGGGTCACGTTCAAGTATCTCACGTCCTCTTGCATAGCAGTACCAGGTACAGTAGCTCCACAGGTTCTGCGTATAGAATGGGTTATAGTTTGTGTTGTAGTAGTTTAGGTTCGATGTTGCCGGCGGGTTTGTTCTCTCGTAAAATGCCGCATTTGCAGCTACCGAGCTTGAAATTGTAAGTGCCGCTAAGAATAATGCTATTAGTTTCTTCATTTCTGTACCTCCTCTTCAGAAATATCATCGTACATTGCGTCACTGAAATCGAAATCCTCAAAGCCCTCGTAATCGTCTTCGTTTACGTTAAGGCCGTCAAGAACTGCTTCCTCGGAATATTCCTCATAGTCCATATCAAGCTCATCGGGTACTGTTTTCACATATATACGGTTGTTTGCGCCGTCCCATTCGACCTCGATTTCAAAGGCCTCAAACAAGGCTCTCAGAGGAACCATATAATCTGTTCCGTCGAAGGTTGCAGGTGTGTCAAGCTCAATAGTCTTAAGCTCATCTGTGCCATAGTCATATACCACAGCCTCCGTGCTGCCGGGCTCAAAGTCGATGACAAATCTGCCTGCGTAAATACTAAGAGTGTCATCATCAATCTCAGTGGTAGCTCCCCAGTTAAGCGCCTCTAAAATATCCTTGGCTGACACCATTGTTCTGCCGTTCTCTATGTACGGCTGCGATTGGAATTGCACCTCATTACCATTATCAAGCCACACGCTCAGCGGTGTTTCCGCACCAACTAAACCAACGGTAATGCCCCCTGCAACAGCCAGGACTGCCGCGCCTAACGCAATAAATCTTTTTTTCATAATTGTACTCCTTTCGGTTTTTTAAGTAAAATTATAATTTTCACCTTATTTACCGTATTATAACATATTTGTTACAAGCTGTCAATTCAATCATAGCAACAGCGCTCAATAGCTTCAAAGTGAGTACCCCACTCGCCGTCTGTAATCAATACTCACATTCTTCACGTTTTGCCGTTGAAATTTCTGATTTAGTGTGCTAAAATACTTATACAAAAACCAATATATAATAAATTTTACAAAGGATCTGATTGTTTGAGTAAAGAATATAAGTCCGTAAAATGGATCAAATCAATTTCCTTCAAAGTTCCGATACTTTTTATTTTGAGTTTTATCATTATTGCGCTGTTCGTCGTATCTATTCTCTACGCATGGACGAGAAATTATATGATAGACGAGTATAGACAGATGGGCAAAGGAGTAACTCGCCTTATGCAAATGGAGGTTGACCCCGACAGAGTTGACGAATATATAGAGAAAAATTTTGAGCTTGAAGATTATAACAGAATAATGGACAGATTTTATGCGCTGAAGGACAGCTATCCCAACATTCTGTATATGTATGTCTACCGCATAAAGCCGGAGAATGCCGATGTTGTGTTTGATCTTGACAGCGAATTTGGTAAGGACGCTAACGCACCCGGAGATGTATATGAGCTTGACGACGTATTCAAGGAGCATATCGACGATCTTGTCGTGGGAAATGAAGTGCCGCTTTTAAGCGGTAATACACCGGACGGATATTTGCTTACATACTGCAGGCCGCTGTTTAAAAGCGATGGCAGTTATAGCTGTCACGTTTGTGTTGATTTCTCAATGGAGAAGCTCAAAAAAATAGGTATGCTGTTTACACTGCAGGTTATGATGTTCCTATGTATCGCAATTATTCTTGTACTGCTCGGAGATATTTATATGATCAGGCGTGTAATTACTACGCCGATTGGTAAACTGTATACAGCGCTCGGTAATTTCAAATATGAAACGGAAAACGATCAAAGACGCAGTATACGCGCGGTTAAAAATGTCAATATCAACACAGGCGATGAAATACAGGTTCTATACGACTCGCTGGTTTCGGTGATGGAGAACGGATACAATTATATGAAAAAT
>JAFQYK010000052.1 GCA_017406485.1 Clostridia bacterium | reverse complement strand
GCTCTCTCCTCCTTAGTGCCGTCTATGATAAGCGACTTTGCGTCGGGAGTGAACTTTTCAATTTCACTTTGCCAGTTAAAGAGAAGCGCGCTCGGCGCGATTATAAGCGTTGGTTTGTCGGGCTTTTTGCCGTGAATATACGCTATAACCTGCAGCGTCTTACCAAGGCCCATATCGTCGGCAAGTATACCGCCAAAACCCAGATAGCTTAGCTGCGCGAGCCACTCAACACCGCTGCGCTGATAATCTCTTATAATCCCCTCAAGATTTTCGGGAATTTCTGCCTTAACGTTCTTTATCTCCTCCATAAACGTTACAAAGCTCTTGTTTTTCTTTACATTGTCAAGCGTGTTCAGATAAAGCGCGTGATACTTCGGAATTGTTTTCGTTCCGGCGCGTAAGTCCTCATAGTTGAAGTCAAGCTGATTTAAAAGGTTCAGAGTTCCAAGCTGCTTTGAATGTGCAAGGTCTATAAAGCTGCCGTTTGACAGACGGTAAAAGCTGCGCTTCAGCTTTACGGCGTTTAAAATACCGCTTATCTGCTCGTAGCTTAAGTTACTCTCAAAGCCGGCTTCAAGCAAATCTATATGGTTCATATAGCTGACCGACGCGCTTATATCCACATCGTCTGTTATCGTAAGGTTCTTAAACCGGTCGGAGAAGAACAGACGCGCTTTACGTTCAAGACGCGGTATCTCGTCCGACAGAAACAGATATATGTCGCTGTCAGAGTAAAGCGAGAGTGTTCCATTGTCGTCGGTAAAACGTTCAAACGACGCCATAATATCCTTTTCGCTGTCAAAATCACGCACAACAATCTTACCGTCCATATGACTGTCGGACGGCAGCTTTAGCGAAAGTCCGCCGTATTTTGCAAGTACCACCGCCGTTATACCGTCACGAACGGTATCAAAGTATATCTCAAAGAACGGTTTTTCACTTATAACCAAATCATCAATTCCGCGGGCAATAACGCCGTGGCGGTCGCGAAGATCAGGCAGTACGTGCGTGGCAAACAGGATTGAATTGTCGCCCTTGAAGCTCAATTGCGTCCTGCCCTCGGTCGCAAGCGCGTTATATATCGGCATAAAATAGCCGCGCCAATCCTCATCTGTGTGGTAGATTACGCTGTCGTGCAAAAACCACTCGCCGTCCCGCGTCAACGCAAATCCGCGCTCGCTCACCGACATATCAATCTCGCCGTCACCGCCGTTTATATCAATTATTATATCGGGATTTTCCTCGGCAATCCTGACCTTGCCCAAATTCATACCGTCAAAGACAAATCCGTAATCCACCTCGCTGAGAAGCGGAAAAATACGTTTTGCGGCAAGCGAACCGAACGACGCGCGGTAGCTCGCTTTCATATACATCTGCGCCGATGATGTGCGGCTTTCCAGTGTTTCAGCCAGTATCCTTATTATTCTGTCCTGCGGCAAAGGAAATTCATTTTCACGAGGATTGAACTTATTATACCGGTCAAATTTGAATTCCTCGTTTTTAAG
>JAFQYK010000452.1 GCA_017406485.1 Clostridia bacterium | reverse complement strand
GGTAGAGGAACTCAAAAAACAAGGAATAAATCCCGGTCTGGCGGTAATCATCGTAGGTGAGGATCCGGCAAGTCAGGTTTATGTAAGGAATAAGGAGCGCGCGTGCGAGGAGTGCGGTATTTACAGTGAAAAATATGCGCTGCCGGAGGAAACAACGCAGGAGGAGCTTTTAAAGCTGATTGATGAACTTAACCGCAAAGAAAGCATTTCGGGTATACTTGTTCAGCTCCCCGTACCCAAGCACATTGATGAAAAGGCAGTTATTAACGCTATTGACCCGAAAAAGGATGTTGATGCGTTCCACCCTGTAAATGTAGGTAAGATTATGGTCGGCAATTATGACTTTGTACCGTGTACACCCGCCGGTGTTATGGAACTTATAAAGGAAAGCGGAATAGATGTTGCCGGTAAGGAGTGCGTTATTGTCGGAAGAAGCAATATCGTAGGCAAGCCGCAGGCGATGCTTTTGCTTCATCAAAACGGTACCGTAACAATTTGCCATAGTAAGACGCAAAACCTTGCCGAAAAGACAAAAAATGCGGATATACTTGTCGCGGCTGTCGGTATTCCCGAGTTTATTAAGGGCGATATGATTAAGGAAGGCGCGGTTGTAATTGATGTCGGTATAAACCGTATCGCGCCTAAAAAGCTTGTAGGCGATGTAGAGTTTGAAACTGCCGAAAAAGTAGCCGGTGCGATAACTCCCGTACCCGGCGGCGTTGGCCCTATGACAATAGCTATGCTTATGAAAAATACAGTCAAAGCGGCGATTATAAATAAATCAAAGTGACGCGGGAACGCCTTCGGGCGTTTCTTTTTTTGTGAGACTGTCAAGAATTTGTGTTTCAGTGAGTGTATTTTTTATTTTCCCCTTCGTGTCCGTGATGTACACCACGTTAAAGCTATCGGGGCGGAAACGCGATGCGATTTTGTACGCGCTTTCTCCCTCCGGCGAGGTGATGTGGCAGACGCGCTTTTTGCTTTTATTGCTGTAGTACATAAGCTCGCCGATAAAGTCAATGTCATATTTTTCTCGCTGCGTAAAGATATTACCCAATATCAGAAGTGAAAAAAGCACAAGTGAGTAATTGTACCGGCTCTCAATCACAATATAAATTCCGAGCAGCAACAGCGCGCCTCCAAATACGGCCGACATTATCACGCATATTTTCTCTGCCGTCTTTTGTCCGTATCGGCGCGAAATCATACGTTTAACAAGCATTCCGCCGTCAAGGGGCGGCAGGGGGAGCATATTCATTATAAACAGCGTTATATTTGAGATGTAAAACAGCTTTAGTAAATCATTTTCAATATACTTTCCGGCAATAGCCGCTGCAAGTGCAAGTATTGCATTTATAAAAGGGCCGGCAAGATATAATATAATCTCATCCGACAAGTAGCAGACTATTTTATTTTTGAGTCTTAGATTTAGTCCAAACGGCATTAAAGCAATATAATCCGGGCTAAGACCTATTGATACGGCCGCAACAAGGTGTGAGAGCTCGTGCAGAGCCATAACCGCATAGGTTATATAAAATATGGGCGGATAATGAAAAATAACGCCCATTACAAATACCACAACTGTAAGTATACTTATACGTATATGCTTAGTTATCCTTATCATTGCCTGCGCCTCCCCTTTTATTTTATGCGGCGCATACAAAAAGCAGTACGAAAACCGTACTGCTTTAAAATTATCTGTCCTTGTAAAATGCCACGTATGAACGGTATGCCATATAAATATCGCTCTTTGCGGTCACTTCAAAAGGTGAATGCATACTGAGCACCGGTACGCCGCAGTCGATTACATCCATATTGAGGTTTGCGACATACTGCGCTATTGTTCCGCCGCCGCCCTGATCAACCTTGCCAAGCTCGCTCGTCTGCCAGATTACGTTGTTGTCATCAAGGATTTTTCCTATCTTATATACAAACTCCGCCGACGCGTCCGAGCTGCCTGATTTACCGCGTGAACCGGTGTATTTCATCAGTACCATTCCACTGCCCGCAAAGGCGGCGTTTTTCTTTTCCGATACGATTTCGTAGTTCGGGTCAACTGCCGCGCCTACGTCCGAGGAAAGGCAGGCTGAATTTACGATTACCTTGTTGTAGTCTGTAACTGTACATTTGCCTGTTATCTTCTCTATAATCTCCGCAACGGTCATTTCAAAGAACGCGCTGAGCATACCCGTGTTGCCTGTTGAGCCGATTTCCTCTTTATCAACGAGGATAGCCATAGCGGTCTTTTTAGGATTTTCAGTATCAAATATACCCTTTAAGGTAGTAAATGCGCACACTCTGTCATCCTGACCATATGCGCCTATAAAGCTCTCATCAAGTCCGACATTACGCGCCTTAAATGCGGGTACAATCTCAATTTCCGCGCTTAAAAAGTCGCGCTCCGTAATTCCGTAACGGTCATTAAGCAGCTTTAAAATCGCAAACTTAACCTTTTCGCCAACCTCATCAGTTTTAACAGGCATACCGCCTATCAATATGTTAAGATTTTCACCTTCAATTCCGTCCGTCATCTTCTTAACCATCTGATCCTTTGCAAGGTGCGGAAGAAGGTCGGTTATGCAAAATACGGGGTCGGTATCCTTTTCACCAATGTTCAATGTTATCTTTTCTCCGTCACGCGTAAAGATTACACCGTGGATGGCAAGCGGAATAGTCGGCCACTGGTATTTCTTTATGCCGCCGTAGTAGTGGGTTTTGAGCAGCGCCATACCGTTTGATTCGTAAAGCGGGTTTTGCTTCAGGTCAAGGCGCGGCGAGTCAATGTGCGCGCCTACAAGGTTTATGCCTGTCGTTATATCCTCGGTGCCGACTATTGTAAGCAAAATATTTTTACCGCGGTTCAGCTTATATACCTTGTCGCCTGCCTTTAGAGTATTGAAGCTGTCAAGCGGTTTAAAACCGTTTGCTTCTGCCATTTTTACAGCCTTTTCCACGCACTCGCGCTCAGTCTTGCCCTCGTCTAAAAATTCGCGGTATTCATCGCACAAAGCAAGCATATCCGCCTTTTCCTTGTCGGAAATTGCTTCATATACGTTTTTCTTCTCGTATGATAATGATTTAAATAATTCCTTATCTGTCATTTCGATGCCTCCATAATATATTATATCGGTTTTACCAAAAATTATTATATTATGATTTCTGCTTTGTATAGTTCAAAAGACCGCCGGCATAGAGCATTTCCTTCTGTCTTTCAGAGAAGTCGGCGTTTACTTCAAAATCAAAGCCCTTGGTAACGTTTGTTGCCTTCAATGCATTACCGGCTGCAATCTGTTTACCTATATTCTCAATCTTAATTTCATCCATCTGATCTATTCTGTCGTAGTCAGCCTCATTTACAAACGTCAACGGAACGATACCTGCGTTTATAAGGTTTGCCATATGTATTCTTGCAAACGACTTAACGATAACAGCCTTTACGCCGAGATACAAAGGAGCAAGCGCAGCGTGTTCACGCGATGAACCCTGTCCGTAATTACTGCCGCCTACAATCACACTCTTACCCATTTCAAGCGCTCTATCGTGGAATGTTTCGTCGCATACGGCGAAGCAATGCTTTGAAATTTCAGGGATATTTGAACGAAGCGGCAAAATCTTTGCGCCTGCCGGCATAATGTGGTCGGTGGTGATGTTGTCACCAACCTTTAACGAGCATTTTGCGTCTATCGTTTCATCAAGCGGGCCTGATACGGGGAAAGGCTTGATGTTGGGGCCACGCAGTACCTCAACACTGTCCATATCAGCTTCATCAACCGGCGGTACTATCATATTATCGTTTACCGTGAACTTTTCGGGGAGCGTTATATCCGCCGCCGCGCCGAGTG
>JAFQYK010000451.1 GCA_017406485.1 Clostridia bacterium | reverse complement strand
GGCAAAGCCGGTGCTTGAATCGAGAGACCCGGCCGTACCTATTGAGAATGGAGAGAACAGATAATGGCAGATAAATTAGTAAGAGGAAACAGCGATGACGGCGCAATAAGAGTTTTTGCCGCGATAACAACCGACCTTGTAAATGAGGCGCAGAGAATACACAAGACTTACCCGGTTGCGACAGCAGCGCTTGGCCGCCTGCTCACAGGAGCGGCGATAATGGGCGCGGCAGCGCTCAAAAACGACACGGACAGCCTTACCCTGCAGATAAAGGGTGAGGGCGACATAAAGGATCTGGTCGCTGTCACCGATTCGCAAAGCCGCGTCAGAGGCTATATTTCCAATCCGTATATTGACCGTCCTTTAAATAAGGAGGGCAAACTTGATGTCGGCGGCGCTGTCGGTCAAGGATACCTTAGCGTTATCCGCGACCTCGGTATGCGTGAGCCGTATATAGGACAAATACCGCTTGTTTCGGGTGAGATTGCGGACGATTTAACCTACTACTACGCCAAAAGCGAGCAGATACCGACCTCAGTTGCGCTCGGCGTGCTTGTTGACACGGATGGTTCTGTTTTGGCGGCGGGCGGCTTTATGATACAGCTTATGCCCGAGGCAACAGAGGAAATGGCGGAGGAACTGGAAAAGCTGCTTAAAGAGGTGCCGCCGGTCACAAAGATGATACGTGACGGTCTTGACGCCGAGGATATATTATTTGAGATTACCTACGGCTTTTCTATGCTATGCGAAAACAAATTCATCGTGCCGAAATATGAGTGCAAATGCACGCGTGAGAGAATGAGCGCGCGCTTATCTCAATCGGCAAGGACGAGCTCAGATCGCTTATAGACGAGCAGGGCAGCGCGGAAATGACGTGCCGCTTCTGCGACAACAAATACAACTTCACAAAGGAAGAATTGGAAGAGCTTTTAAGACAGGCAAAACGCTAAGGAGCAGATATGGAAACGAACGAGATTAAGTATCTTGAAAGATTATCGGAGCTGTACCCGACAATCGACAGCGCCGCAACGGAGATAATAAACCTGCAGGCAATCTTAAACCTGCCAAAGGGTACCGAACATTTTCTGAGTGACATACACGGCGAGTATGCCGCTTTTTCGCACGTCCTACGTAACGGCTCAGGCGCGGTAAGAAAGAAGATTGACGACGTGTTCGGCCACACCTTAAGCCAAAAGGATAAGCGCGAGCTGGCGTCACTCATCTACTACCCCAGCCAGAAGATAGACTACGTAAAAAGCAAGGGTGAGGACAGCGAAAACTGGTACCGCATAATGCTCTACCGCCTTATCGAGATATGTAAGGTCGTATCGTCAAAGTACACGCGCTCTAAGGTACGTAAGGCGCTTCCGCCGTCCTATGCGTATGTTATAGAGGAGCTTATAACGGAAAAACCGGAGGTTTTAAACCGCGGCGCGTATTTTGACGGTATAGTTGACACTATCCTTGAAACGGGCATAGCAGAAAAATTCATAATTGCAATGGCGGAGCTGGTGCAGCGGCTTGTAGTTGACCACCTGCACGTTCTTGGTGACATCTATGACCGGTGACGCGCTCCGCACGATATTATGGATAAGCTCTGCGATTACCATTCACTTGATATTCAGTGGGGAAATCACGATGTTTTATGGATGGGCAGCGCGGCGGGTAACACGGCTTGTATTGCAAATATTATACGATTGAGTGTGCGCTACGGCAACCTCGACGTTTTAGAGGACGGCTACGGCATAAATATGCTGCCGCTCGCTACTTTTGCAATGTCTGCGTACGAGAGCGATAAGTGTGAGCGGTTCGGCATTAAAAGAGTAACGCGCCGAGGCACAGATCTTGCCGACAACGACCTTGAAATGAAAATGCATAAGGCGGTTGCCGTGATACAGTTCAAGCTCGAGGGTCAGCTTTTGGCAAAATACCCCGAGTTCAATATGGAGCATCGAAGGCTTCTTCACAGAATAGATTTCAAAAAGGGAACGGTCAATATTGACGGTAAGGACTATCCAATGCTTGATACTCACTTCCCGACAATCGACCCGAAAGATCCGTACAAGCTGAGCGAAAAAGAGTATGAGGTAATGGAAAAGCTCCGCACGGCGTTTATCCGCTGCCAGAAGCTCCAGAAGCACGTCCGCTTGCTTCTGAAAAAGGGCAGCCTATACAAGGTATACAACGGAAATCTGCTGTTCCACGGCTGCGTGCCTTTAAATGACGACGGCTCGTTCCGCTCGGCGGTGGTGAACGGTAAGGAATACAGCGGCAAGGCGCTTTATGATGCGCTTGAAGCCGAGGCAAGACGCGCGCTTATGTCACTCGATTTAAAGGAAAATATCCGCGGCGGCGATATACTTTGGTACCTTTGGAACGGCAACACCTCGCCGCTTTTCGGCAGGGACAAAATGACGACGTTCGAGCGGTATTTTGTTGAGGATAAGGAAACGCATAGAGAAACAAAGAACGCGTACTATACGCTTATAAACAACAGCAAAACAGCCGATAAAATTTTGGTTGAATTTGGCCTTGACAAAAACGGCCACATAATTAACGGTCACGTTCCCGTCCATCAGTGCGAGGGTGAAAGTCCGCTAAAATGCGGCGGTAAGGTTATAATGATAGACGGCGGTTTTTCAAAGGCGTATCAGGGAGTAACGGGCATAGCCGGCTACACCTTAACCTACAATTCGTATGGCTTAACGCTCACCGCGCACGAGCCGTTTAATTGCGCCGAGGATGTGATTTACTTTGGCAAGGATATTGTTTCAAACCAGGTAGCGGTGCGTCATTCCTTTAACCGTATACTCGTGGGCGACACGGACAACGGCAAGCGGATAAAGGAAAACATAGAGGATTTAAAGCGGCTTATTGAGGCTTACCGCCGCGGCGTTATAGGAGAGAAGAACTAAAAAAAGGGCGTCAGGCCCTTTTTTTCATCCCAAACAATATAAACGCCAGCGGTGGAATTTTGCGTATCACAAAATGTGATATTGTATAAGGCAGGATAAGCCCCACCACCGTGACCGCCGCGCTGCAAACGTACGGCGGCAGCGGCGAATAAGCAAGCAGTATTCCCATAAGTCCCGACACCAGAAACGGCGCGTGGATAAGGTATATGTCATACGAATATGTACCGAGCCGGGTAAAGAAAGACGATGGTTTGGTTCCTGACAAATAATCCGAAATCGTGCAAACTGTCACAATACCGCTGACGCTGCAAACAGCGCGTGTTATGTACAATACCGCTTTTAATACACCCTGCGGCATTTCCGTGACGTAAAAATAGCTGTAAACCACATTAGCCGCCAAAAACACAACCACCGCCGCCATAAGCACAAACGGTTTTTTTTGTACGGGTGATTTTCCTCCTGCGCACATAGCTCTTGCCAAGGAGAAAAATATAAGGTCGCTCGCCGTATAATCAAGTATAGCGGGGTAATGAACAAACGCCTTTGACACATATAATAAAACCAGGACGAGCAGAGTTATTTTCGACTTCATCACTCGCGGCAGCAAAATATTTACCGTAAACACAATAAACAGCGAATACACAAACCACAAATGCTGGTCGGCGTGATTATGGTAAAACAGTATTCCGAGAACCATATCCCTGACAGACGGCGTACCGTACCCGCCGCCCGACAGCACACCGGCAAGCGAGGGCACCTTCATAGCGGCGAAAATCACCGCGTACGCAAGCAGTGAAAAAACAAGATACGGAAGCATTAAAAGCCTCGCCTTGCCGCCTATGAATTTTGCCTTACCGGTATACCGCGGCAAATTTCTTTCAAACAGCCAGCCCGAAATAAAGAAAAACAGCGGCATATGGAAGTTGTAAATAAAAATCCAGATAAATTTTACAGTATCGCTCGCGTCGCGCATTTTCGGCACAAGCGTATGCGCGAAAACCACCAGAATTATACCGATACCTTTAGCAATATCCGCCCAACCGAGCCTCTTATCCATCGCGGTAACACCTCCTTAAAGCCTCTGAAATAATTATATAATCGCTGTCATAAGATTGTCAATAGGTTATATTTGATTTGCAACAGATATTGTGGTAAAATAATATATACGGTATGTTGTAATGGGGGAGGTGTACACAAATGAAAATACTGCTTGTAAACAAATATCTCTATCCAAAGGGCGGCGCGGAAACATACGTCATAAAGCTCGGCAAGCAGCTTTGGCAGGAAGGGCACGAGGTACAGTTCTTCGGTATGGCGGACAGGCGCAATGTAGTCGGCAACGAAGCGAACGCCTATACAGAGAGCATAGACTTCCACAAAAAATCGCTTAAATATCTCACATACCCCTTTAAAATTATATACTCAGGACAGGCGCGAAAGCAGATACGCAAGGTGCTTGACGACTTTAAGCCTGACGTTGTACACCTTAATAACTTCAATTTCCAGCTTACACCGTCAATCATATATGAGATAAAAAAGAAGGGTATCCCCATAGTCTACACCGCGCACGACGTTCAGCTTGTCTGTCCCAATCATAAGCTGACAAATGACGATACACAAGGTCTTTGCCGTAAGTGCTGCGGCGGAAAGTTCGGCGCGTGCGTAAAACACAGGTGTGTACATTCATCAAGGCTCCGCAGCATATTAGGCGCGATTGAGGGCTTCGTGTATAAAAAGCTGCACACCTATAAGAAAATCGATAAAATAATCTGCCCGTCAAAGTTTATGGAAAAAGAGCTTTTACAAAATATGGACCTTGAAGAACGGACAGAGGTGTTGTATAATTTTATTGAGGAAATAAAACCGAAAAATACCGAAAAAAAGAATTATATAGTATATTTCGGCCGTTACAGCGGGGAAAAGGGAATAAAAACACTTGTGGAGGCGGCAAAAATGCTGCCCGATATAAAATTTGTGTTTTGCGGCAGGGGTGAGCTTGAAGATGTGGTAAACAGCGCGCCCAACATAAAAAATCTCGGTTTTCTGTCGGGCGGTAAGCTCAGCAGCGTAATTGAAAAAGCCGCGTTTTCCGTGCTGCCTTCGGAGTGGTCGGAGAACTGCCCGTTCTCGGTTATGGAGTCGCAGACGCTTCTGACCCCTGTTTTAGGCGCGGACATAGGCGGCATACCGGAGCTTATCCGCGAGGGGAAAACAGGTATGCTGTTTGAAAGCGGCAACGCGGAGGATTTGAGGGGAAAGATAGAGTACCTTTATAATAACCCCGATTTGTGCCGCGAAATGAGCGGGGAATGTAAAAACATATCATATGACACTGTAAAAACCTACACCGAAAAGGTAATAAAAATATATAAGGATTTGTTAAAATGAAAATTGCAATGATAGGTCACAAGCGCATACCGTCACGCGAGGGAGGTGTGGAGCTTGTCGTGGGGGAGCTGTCAGAGCGTATGGCCGCCCTGGGACATGACGTGACCGCCTACAACCGCCGCGGCAGACACGTTTCGGGCGGTGAAACCGTCAATTTAAAAGAATACAAGGGTGTTCACATAAAGAGCGTACCGACGTTTGAAAGCAGCAAGCTAAACGCGATAGTTTATTCGGTTATCGCTTCATTTCTCGCGCTGTTCGGACGTTATGACGTAATCCATTACCACGCCGAAGGCCCCTGCTCAATGGTGTGGCTGCCAAAATTATTCGGCAAGCGCGTAATCGCGACAATCCACGGCCTTGACTGGCAGAGAGCAAAATGGGGCGGCTTTGCGACTAAATTTTTGAAATACGGTGAAAAAACAGCCGCAAAGTACGCGGACGAAATCATTGTACTTTCGGAAAATGTGCAGCAGTATTTCAGAAAAACCTATAACCGTACCACTGTCTTTTTACCCAACGGTGTGGATACTCACGAATATGTACCGCTTGAAAATGTAAAGAAAAAATACGGCATTGAGCAAGACGGTTATATTTTATTCCTGGCGCGTATAGTACCCGAAAAGGGCTTGCATTACTTAATAGAAGCGTATAAACAGATTGAAACAGACGTAAAACTTGTGATTGCGGGCGGTGTGAGCCACTCATCGGAGTACGCGGAGGAAATAAAAAAACAAGCCGCGGGAGATGAGCGTATAATATTTACCGGCTTTGTCGAGGGTGACGAGCTTTGGGAGCTTTTCTATAATACGCGGCTGTATGTATTGCCGAGCGATGTTGAGGGTATGCCCTTAACGCTTTTAGAAGCTATGAGCTGCGGCGCGGAGTGCCTTGTTAGTGATATTCCCGAAACGGTGAATGTTCTGAAGGACTACGGCTACACCTTCAAAAAAGGTGACATAAACGATTTGCGGCAAAACATAATTGCCGCCCTTGCCGCCCCGAAGCGTGACAAAACGGCGCAAATTGAATATATAAAAAATAACTATAGCTGGGATAAGGTAACGGAAAGGACACTTGAAATTTATCAGGGGAAAACAATATGAAAAAGAAGCTATCGCTATGTATACGCGCGTTTTTCTCGCTAATACATATCGCATTTGTGAAATTATTTAATATAAAAGGCTTTCACTCCGCTATATCGCAGGACCTTGCGCTTACGACAAAGCTGCACCCGCACGACGGTGGCATAATAACGCTTTTAAAGCACATACACGCGCACCGAAACGTTGTGCTTGAAGCGGAGGGCGGCGACCTCAAAATAGGCGAGGGCTGCTTTTTTAACAACGGCTGTATGATTGTGTCGCACGAGAGCATAACAATCGGCGAGTACACCTGCTTCGGGCCGAACGTTTTGGTATATGACCACGACCACAATTTCACCTCCGGTATTTCCCTTCACGACAGCGGCTACAAAACTGCGCCTGTTGTGATTGGAAAAAACGTGTGGATAGGAGGTAACAGCGTCATTTTGCGCGGAACGGTTATAGGAGATAACTGCGTAATAGGCGCCGGAAGCGTTATAAAGGGAATTTACGAGGACGGCTCAATCGTGGTTCAAAAACGGAGCGAGGAAATTAAAAGGCTTCGCAAAGAGGACGAAAAAAAAGCAACGGTATAATAGAAACACCGAAAGGAGATGACGGGGTAATTGGAGGAAGAAACAGGAAAATACAGTAAAATATTAGAAATAATCTACATAATCATACTTGCGGTTTCGGCGATGGGCGATATGCCGTCGTTTTCCGATTCGGT
>JAFQYK010000450.1 GCA_017406485.1 Clostridia bacterium | reverse complement strand
GAAGAGGAAAAAGAGGCCAAGGAAGAAGATAAGGATAAAGCAGATAATAAAGAGGAAGCGGCAGACGGTAAAAAAGACGCTGTAACTGCCGATGACGCGAAAGAAGCTGAAAATGCTCCTGACGCAGAGAAAGCTCCTGACACAGAGAAAGCTAAAGAGGAAGAAAAGGGCGAGGAAATCGCACCTCCCGAGCCGTCTCAGTTCGGCATCTGGATACCGGGTATTGCAACATTCGCGGCTGAAAAGCTCGAAGAGGCAGGCACAGCAGAATGGCTCAAGAGCCTTATCGTTGACGGTATAATCGGCGGTGTCGGCGCAGTTCTCGGCTTTGTACCGCAGATGCTCGTATTGTTCCTGCTTCTTGCAATTCTCGAAGCGTGCGGCTATATGGCAAGAATTGCGTTCATTATGGACAGAATATTCCGCCGTTTCGGACTTTCGGGTAAATCGTTCATTCCTATTCTTATCGGTACAGGCTGCGGCGTTCCGGGCGTAATGGCTTCAAGAACTATTGAAAATGAGCGCGACAGACGTATGACGATTATGACAACAACCTTCATCCCCTGCGGTGCGAAGCTCCCGATTATCGCACTTATCGCAAGCGCACTCTTTGGCGGCGCTTGGTGGGTTGCTCCGAGCGCATACTTTATCGGTATCGCGGCTATAATAACATCAGGTATAATCCTTAAAAAGACAAAGATGTTCGCAGGCGATCCCGCTCCGTTCGTTATGGAGCTGCCGGCATATCACCTTCCGACAATCGGAAACGTTCTCCGCAGTATGTGGGAGAGAGGCTGGTCATTCATAAAGAAGGCCGGTACAATAATTCTTCTCTCATCAATTCTCATCTGGCTTGGACAGCACTTCGGCTGGGTAGACGGGGCGTTCGGCTTCGGTATGGAAATAGAGCTTGAGAATTCTGTACTTGGTGTTATAGGCAGGTCAATTATGTGGATATTCGCACCGCTTGGATTTGCGGATATACGCGCGACAATAGCTACAATTATGGGACTTGTTGCAAAGGAAGAGGTTGTCGGAGTATTCGGAGTACTTGACTTTATGCACCTCACACAGCTTGCTGCATATTCCTTCCTCGTGTTCAATCTCTTGTGCGCACCGTGCTTCGCTGCAATCGGCGCGATCAGACGTGAGATGAACAGCGCAAAGTGGACCTGGTTTGCAATAGGTTATCAGTGCTTATTCGCCTACATAGTTGCACTCTGCATTTATCAGATAGGCGGACTGTTTACGGGTGTGGGCTTCGGCATAGGTACGGTTGTCGCAATACTTATTATAATAGCGTTTATCTACCTGCTTGTAAGACCTTACAAGGAAAGCACAAGACTTAAAATAAAGTAAAACGGGGTGATTGAAATGATTGCTACAATAGTAATCAGTATAATACTTGCTGCGGTAGTTGCCGCGATAGTTATAAGTATGGTAAAGAATAAAAAAACAGGCAAATCCTCCTGCGGCAGCGCGTGCAGCGGCTGTGCAATGGCGGGAGAGTGTCATAAAAAGTAAAAATCCCCCTAAGAAGCCGGCGTATGCCGGCTTCTTTTTTGAAGTAAGCATAATGAAACAATGGCGAGACTCTGTTGTTTTACGTTCTGCTCCGTTTACGCATAAAAAAAGCATACCAATTGGTAT
>JAFQYK010000449.1 GCA_017406485.1 Clostridia bacterium | reverse complement strand
TGCACTCGTTTCTGAGCTGTACACCTGCAAATGTATGGATACAGTTGTCGATACAGGTGTGCATCGGAACAAAGCAGCCGAGCATCTGCGAATTAGCTGCGTTTACAATCGCGTCTACTGCAAGTCTTGTGATGTCACCCTGCCAGATAGATATGCCTTCCCGTATCTCAGGGATGTCCTTAAGCTCTACTATACCATTCTCACGAATTCGCTGCTGCAGATAGTCATTCTGCACGGTAAGGACAGTCTCGTCCATCTCTCCGGGCATACGTATATTCATCAGCGAGCGCAGTATACGCCGTTTTCCCTCCGTATCGTCCGGCACTTTCAAATCCTTATATTCAACAAAATCCGCCTTGAATTTCTCTACCAGATAATCGAGCCGCTCTTCCTGCGTTGTTATACCGTTCATATTCGTCACCTCTTAGTAACATTGCATCGGAGTGCCATAAATTTATTTTGAAGAAATCATATATTTCAGACTGCAGGGGGTTGCCCGTATTTAAAACGCAGATAACCTCGTGGTGTATAAAAATATTTTTTCTTGAAAATGGTAAATTATTGATTATGCTTTCTTTCCCTGTTCCACCTGTCGAATTTCATCCTGCGAGGCGTCTTTGAGAGAATAGGTGTCAAATGAGGCAGAATTCGGGAGCTTGATTTCAATACGGGTGATTTTGTCCATCTTAGCCTGACCGCTGTAAAGGCTGAGATCAAACACATGACCGCCGCGCGTTCTGTCGGCAGACAGAAAATGCAAATGCCAACCCGGAGCGTTAATTCCATCCATAAAATCCGGATAGTAAACGCAGACCAATGTTCCGTCAATCTCGTCAAAGAAAAAATCACGCTGGTTGTTTTGCAACATTTCCTTTAGTGTAACATGGTGGGTCAGTTGTCCTGTCTCAGACCGGGCACAAACCCGCTTAAAATTACCATCTATGCGAACCATGTGCATACTGTTGAGTCCGAATATCTCTTCGACACGCAGAGTCAGAATATCTTTAAGCGTTTCAATATCCGGCACCTCCTCCAGATGGAAGCTGCGCCAGTTGCAAAGACGGGAAACTGATGCGAAGGGAACACCGGTTTCGGATGATGTTCTCGTCACGGTACCGTCTGCCATAGCACGATAACATACTCCGTCCACAACAATCATTTCACCGTCCACACCCTCAAAAGTACCAAGCCCCGTGTCTCCGTGTTGTATCAACTCTTCCACGGTAATCACGGCTCTGTTATATCCCATAGCCAGAGCTTGTAGCGTGGACACCTGAAACATACTGTGATCCGTTCCGCCTATAAAGTCAATTATTTCTTGTTTAAGCATTGTCAGTACCCTCCCCGTACCTTTAAGTAATCGCCGATTAAATAGATATCGCCATCCTCAAAGCTGTCACTTATTTCCACCCATTCATCTCACGGTAAGTAAGCAAGGAATGTCATATTCCGATAACATATTTTTCAGAATTTGGATTATTTATATACTATGTATATTATAATTGAATATATATTAAAAGTCAATGTACTTACTTTTTTAGGTCTGTTTTTATATTATTCAATTTTACTTACATCCGTATTTTTTCTGTCACTTTCCGCATCAATTGACGGATCTCTTCGCCGTCCTAGAGGAACTCGCAGCGTTCGGGTGGGAAGAATTCGTTGCTGCGTTTGCCCCATATAGACCATATTGGTGTATTGGTTGGAAATGGCTTGGTTGTGCGGTTTGTTTACACGCGCAATTCTAATTGTTTGATAATATCTACATCAGCAGGGCAAAACTCGTAATCGCTTAATCGCTCACGAGAAATCCATTGTATATCGTCATGAACCTTCCTTTGTATTGTTCCCGATAATATACGCACATTGAAAAATGTAAATTTAATAAATCTGTCCGGATACTGATATTCTGTATTTGCAAATACACTTATTGGTTCAATCGCTATGTCAAGCTCCTCCTTACACTCTCTTACAATACATTCATCAAGTGTTTCACCTTCTTCAAGCTTGCCTCCCGGGAATTCCCACAGTCCTCCCATAGAGCCGCCTTTTGCGCGCTGACATATAAGTATCTCACCTCTGTCATTTTTTATTATTGCGGCTGCTACTGTTATTGATTTCATATTATATCACCAACTTATTTGTCTTTCTAAGGTGCTTTGCCGGCATTGGTTTATGAAGCTTCCAGACAATATTCATAGGTGCGCTTCCGTTACTTCTGACGTAATCAGCCAAGCCCAAAAAAGTATAGCCGGAAGTCAGACCAAATGAATCCTTCTTTTCATCACGAACAAACAACATTACGTTTGTGCCACTCCTCTTATGATTGATATATCGCTGGCCTGTCGCAGATTCAGGTGTTGTTGTACTCTGCGTCTGCCAATGGAACAACGTGTCATTTATCGAGTAATCATTATACATTGTGCTCGGCGAATAATCTTTATCTGTCTTATTGAGCGTTACCATAAGTACATCTGTTTTCTTGTCAGGCAGATATTTTACTCCCTCACGCATTGCAGCCGGATTTTTAAAGAAAGAACTTGCAATGATTAAAGTAACCCGATTGAGATTATTATGTTTTATATAAAACCTTTATAAACCGCATAAATAAGCCAAATTTTAAGCATTATTTTCAAATAGCAAGTAATTACCATATTTTTGCAAAAACCGATTTCATTTCAAAAGTAGTGGTAAAAGTAGTGGTAAAATCGTTATGCAAAACCGCCCTAAAGTGTAACAGCTTCGGGCGGTTTTGATATGTTTTATTCAATAGGTATTTCCTGTGCTTCACATAATGGCTTCATACCTGTCAAGCTATCCCATATAAATACCTTTGCAAACTTTGAATCTTGCGGTATGTCAATTTGCTTTGATGTATCGCCTGCGGATATGTCAGTTAAATTGAAGCTGTTGTATATACTGCCATTTGAAAATACTGTTATCATCTTACTGTCATATTCTGTATCGGCAAGTACAAAATTTAATTTTCCATTATTCGCACTTAATGTAAATTTAGGTGCTTTTGTGCCTGTCGCATTAAAATGAATTGTAGCATTTTTTAGATTTCCATTACCCATATCAGCAATATCTATATTATTCCATTGTTCCTCTGTACCTTCATAAAATACATCAGATAATTGATAACACCAAAAAGCAGACTCTCCAACCCTTGTTATACTTTTTGGTATATAAACATTCTTTAAGTCGCTACAGAAATAAAATGTTAAGTCCGCTATATGTGTCATTCCCTTTGGTATATTTATATGTTGGAGACTATGACAATCAGCAAATGCGTTTACTCCAATCGAAACGATACTGTCGGGCAAATCTATGTTTGAGAGCTTATCACAATATGTAAATGCCACATCGCCGATAGAAGTGATACTGTAGGGAATATTTATACTGGTTAAGTTGCGGCAATAGGTAAACGCACCGTTCTCAATAGAAATTACACTGTCAGGTATTGTTATACTTATTAAGTTCTTACATGAAGCAAACGCACCATCACCAATATGTTTGACACCGCTTGGTATTGTATAGTCACCCTCTGCTGAGGGATATGCAAGAAGCTCGGTTTTATCTTTATTATATAATACTCCATTTTCACTTGTATAATTTATATTTTCTTCACTTACTTCAAGTCCTGTTAAGTTATATGAACCACCAAAGGCACTATTGCCAATACTTGTAACACTGGCAGGGATAAAAATATTTGTAAGGCTCTGACAACCACTTATTGCATTTGTTCCGATTATCGTACAACCTTCGGGAATGCTAATATCTGACAAACTTGAACACCCATGAAACGCATAGTCATTTATAACTTTTAAATTGGAAGGAAGAACAATTTTCGTCAGACTGCTACACCATTCAAAAGACTCTACACCAATAGTTACAACGCTTTCTGGAATGGTAATATCGGTTAAATTTGAACATCTGTAAAAAGCATATTTACCAATAGAAGTAACACCGTTTTCAATAATTATCTTTTTTATTTTTGACTCATTGGAGTCAAAAGGGCCACTTGCAAACGGAGCATTGTAATAACTATCCCAATCGGTCATATCACCCTCACCGCTTATTGTTAATGTACCCTCATCATCAAGTGTCCATGTCAGATTATTACCACAAGTACCACTTTCTGTAATCTCAGCACTTGTAACAATAGGCAATGTTGATATAAACATAGTCATTATCAGTATAACGCTTATAAATCCTTTTCTTGTTTTTCTCATTTTGTAATCCTCCGTTTCCAAGACATTAAAAAAGTGTGCCACTCAATTCCGAACAGCACACATAAAATGCAAGCTCAGAATTGTTGTCACACAAGTCTTGCTTTCTTTACCTAATAAGGATTAAGTCCACAGTAGAGTTTGCATTTTTTACAAAATGTCAAAAACTGTGAACAAAATCAAGCCCTAATTTAAGGGCAAAGAAAGCCATATCATATATTAAAGACTTATGTGACTATATAAGTATATCACAAATAATGGCGGTTGTAAAGAAAAACCGCTGTGATAATTCACAACGGCTATTTATAGTATATTATTCGATAAGCTGATATTGTGTAATACCATTGACTTTAGTTTTGTCCTTCGCACTCATATATTCTGCTATATAGTTGACTTTTTCCTCTTTGACTTTTTCAAGTAAATAGTTTCTTACCTCTTGCTCTAAATGTGTGTGGTATTTGGATGATGAAATAACAGGATTACCTTGATCTCTGTATTTGGCAAAACACGAAGCTCCTCTATTGCCTTTATATCTGTTGCACCCATATATGATGTGGTTATTATTCTCAGCTTGCCGCCATTTTGGGTAAATGTTCTGAGCTCCTCAATTATGAGTCTTAAACCGCTCCACTTAATAAATGAAACAAGCATATCAATCTTGTTAGCAGATAGAATTTCTTTTTTTAATTCTGTAAACATACTTGGCTCGTTTGGTGAACCGGTTAGAAGCGAGCTTCTTGCTATGGAGGTTTCAGGCCTTACAATCTCAATGTGCGAGTCAACGCTTTGTATAGAATTTTTCTTGTTTATTACTGCCATAAGCTGTTCGCCACTATTAATGTTATCTTCCTCCGAGCCGTATTCTATCGAGCTGATGAGTTTATTTATGTATTCAATCTGCTCTGATAAGTCACCCTTACTCTCCTTAATTTGAGTAAGATTTTTTTCTATAAGTTCTGCCATATATTTCGATAACACTAAAGGAGCTTCCTCCTTGTCGATGACTTCTCTAATTTCATGTATGTCATCGCGTGAAGTTAGCTCTGATTCTATCTTTTTATTTATGATTTGCTCGTATATTCCGGGTTTTAGCATTATGTTTCCTCCAATTATTCAAAAAAGCCGCATTATTCTGTTTTATCTGTAACCGCAGTTACGGTCGCTTTCCGTTTCAACAGACGGATCATCTTCGCCATCCTAGAGGAACTCGCAGCGTTCCGGCGGGAAGAATTTTTGGGCCGGGAAATCTATTCGGTCGAAGAGGTCGCACGGATTATCACCGCTTGCGTTTGCCCCATATAGACCATAGTGGTTCAATAGTAGGAAATGGCTTGGTTGTGCAGATCAGAAACCATTATAATCTATCATTTAATAACCAATCTATGACATTTATTTGATTTATTCCCCTGTAATCCATACCATTGCCTATATCATCCAGCGTCAGAAGTGTTTTGGGATAGTTATCGTTAATAGCTTCAAGCGGCTCCAGTTCACGAGCCAGAGTATTTTCATCAAGCACACTGGCAGATACTTGATAGTATTCTGTTCCGTTCACCCCAACTGCTACAAAATCCACTTCTTTTTCTGCAAGCTTACCTATGTTTACGCGTTTTTTTCTTCTGAGTAGTTCAAGATATACAACATTTTCAAGAAGATGACCTATGTCCTTTGACGACTGATTTACAATGAGGTTGCGTATTCCGGTATCCACAAAATAATATTTTCCGTGTGTCTTTAAATACTGTCTGCCCTTTATGTCATAGCGCAATACATTGTAAAGAATATAGCTGTCCGTGAGCGCACGCAAATAGGCATCAACAGTGTGGGTTGATATTCTCCTGCCGGCAGAAATGAGTGTATCGCTTATCTTCTTTGTAGAAATAGGGCTGCCGACACTGGAGGCAACTGTTTTCAATATGTTTTCCAAAACAGTTACATCATTTATTTTTTCTCTTGTTGCCACATCCTTTATCAGTATGGTGTTATAAATACCTTCAATATATTGGTTGATTACCCTTTCATCATTCTCAAGATACGAAACATACGGAAAAGAACCGTATTTAAGATAATCGAAAAACAGTTCGTGTTTTGTTTTGCCCGAATTTGCTTTTGCTTCATAATATTCCTTAAAAGAAAACGGCAGCATTTTTATTTCTATATATCTTCCTGATAAAAGCGTTGCCAGCTCACCCGAGAGCAGAAATGCGTTTGATCCTGTTATATATACATCACAGTTTTTCTTTATGAACAGACTGTCAACTGCCTTCTCAAAATCCTTACACTTCTGAATTTCATCAATGAAAATATAATTCATATCAGGTGTAAGCCGTTCTTTTATATAATCATAAAGCGATTTATAATCGAGCAAGTCAGCATTTTCAAGATCCTCCAGATTAAGTGATATAATCTGATTATCCGAAACTCCGCTTTTTTTCAAAAAACCGATATACAGTTCAATCAATGTTGACTTTCCACATCGGCGCACTCCGGTTACAACCTTGATTAAATCCTTATCTTTAAATGATATAAGATTTTCAAGATATTCCTTACGTTCTATCATTTATATCACCTCTTGCTTACATTATAGCAAAAACTTTTGATTTTGTCAATGTTTTTGCTTAAATGAGCAAATATTATACTATTCCATAAAGTCTGATAACTCTAACTGTCTGTCATAATCAGAGTTCCTATCATAATCATTGCCGATTTCGTCTAATATACCCGCTGTTTTTGGATAGGTTACTTTTCTACTATATTATAGCATAGCAAGGATTTGAATATCAAGATACTTTACAAAACAAAACACTCCTATGTGTAAAGCATCACACAGGAGTGTTCTGAACATTCAGTTTTACTTACATCCGCAATTTCTGTCATTCGCACTTTCCACCGGCGGATCATCTTCGCCGTCTTCAAGAAATTCGCAGCGTTCGGGTGGGAAGAACTCGTCTACCGGGAAATCTATGCAACTTATTGGCTAATCTGTTTTTCAATATCCCGGCCGCCATACATAATTCGGGCAATAGAAACTATCTCTTTTGTTTCATCAGTGAGATAAAATACAGTATAATTCCTTAGTGCAAAGTGTCTTAATCCTCTGCTTAACCACGGCTCCTTATTATATAAGGCATATCTTAGCGGATTTTCACCCAATGCTGATATTTCTTCCATTAAATCCTTAATAATGCTTGCTGCTGCTTTTGGTGCATACAGATTAAAAGCAATGTATTCATAGACTGCCCGAATATCATTGTGTGCAGCTTCTGTATACTCAACTTTAAAACTCATATGCCATACTCCCTGCTCATATTATCCATAACTGTTTTTGCTGACAAAACCCTGCCTGAAATTATATCGTTCATGCCCTTTTCAATTTCTGCGTCAAATTCTTCATCCGTGAGTGACGATAAATTCACCGGAATATTTTCAGGCAGAGTTACATCAAACGGAATGCCGCGCTTTATTACTACCTGTCTTAAAAACATGCTGATTGCACTTGAAACAGGTATTCCAAGTTGACTTAAGACTTTTTCGGCCTGCTCCTTGATTTCAGGCTCCACTCTTGCATATATGCTTGTTGTTTTTGCCATCGTAATCGCCTCCTATATACATTATACTACAATGTATTGCGAATTGCAACAATGTGTGTGGATTTTATTATATAGCTTAATGTACAACATTCTTTCTGTCTCTATCCTTCATATCCGCAAGCGTAAAAACATCTTCCTCGAAAATATTTAATTTTTCTGCCATCCGAAGTAATTTGTACCCTTGAAGCGTCATTTTCATAAGCAACTCCGATTTTTCTTCAAAGTCATATTCCATCTGTTTATGTATAATATTCTTGAATCACAATCAAATCTAAATCTGATATATTGGGGCAGCTTATTAAATAGAACATCACTGA
>JAFQYK010000448.1 GCA_017406485.1 Clostridia bacterium | reverse complement strand
TCACCGTCCGTGTAGGCAATCAGCAGCTTTTTTAGCCGCGAACGGTTAGCTTCTGCTTTCTTTTCAAGCTCCGTTTTCCGCCGCCGGCAGTCGTTTATGCGTTTCTCAAAACGGTTAGTCAGCACCACGTTTTCACGCAGATAATCACCATTTGCATAAAGCCGCAGCACCTCGTTAATCTTATCCACAACAAGGGCTTCAAGCTCATCAAGCCGTATGCGCTTATGATTGGAACAATCGCCTGTTGCGGACGCGCGGTAGCAGCGGAAATACGAAATGCCGCCCGACTTGCACTTGTACATCTTCGAGCCGCAAGCCTCGCAAAACACCTTGCTTGAAAGCGGATGCTTCGTGCCGTTTTCGCCGTTACTTGCGCGGCGGCGACTTCTACGCAGCTCCTGCACACGCTCCCAAAGCTCTGCGTCAATAATCGGCTCGTGCATATTTTCACATTTGACATGACGCGACTTAGGAAGGTTGCGCTTTTTCTTTGTACGGAAATTCACAACCGTTGATTTGTGGTTCGTAATAGTACCGACATAGACATCGTTCGCGATTATTGCACGAATGGTGTCGCGCGTCCACTTGCCGAGGTTCATCCGATGGTTGTACATATTGTCAACCTTGTAGCCCTGCTTCCGCTTGTAGTTCGATGGGGTAGGGTAGCCGCGGCTGTTGAGCGTTTGCGTGATTGACATATATGTATGCCCTTCGGCTGTCATCTCAAAAATCAGCCGCACTACGCTTGCCGCCTCGTCATCTATAATCAGATGATTGTGATCGGCGGGGTCTTTTTTGTAACCGTAGGGCGGCAGTGAACCATAGAACTGTCCTTCCTTTGCCTTCTCGTCAAACGAGCGGCGGATGTTTGAGGAGAGCAAATCAAGCTGTTCCTCGTCAAGCAGCGCATGAACGCGACTTGATAATTTTGAGCCGGCTTGCATTGTGTCGATGTTGTCAACCAAAGACACGAAGCGTATGCCCTTGTCGCGGAACAGTTCATGAACGTAGTCCTCTATGTATTTTGAATCGCGCGCAAAACGGCTCTGCGTCTTGACAAGCACAATATTGAACTTGCCCGCTTCCGCGTCACTTATAAGCCGATGGAACTCTGGTCTGCCTCTGTCACTTCCTGACCAATCTTCATCAACATAAAAATCATAAATTTCCCATCCCTGGCTCAAAGCGTGCGAGTGCAGAATCGCACGCTGATTCTGCACGCTCTCGCTCTCTTTTTCGCCCTTGTCCGCGTCCTCCTTGCTAAGGCGGATGTAGATCGCTACTTTATCCATTGTGCGATCACCTTACCTTACCGCCGCAGAGCCGGCAGACAGGTTGATAATCTGTGCCAGCTTACGGTTTACAACATGACGCCGCTCCGCTTCCTCGCGGGACTTAAAATTAACCTCGACCTTATAGTTAGATGTATGCGTTTGCATAATCCACACCTCCTGAACTATCTTATTCCCGAAAATAATGTATAATTCTCGGTTCAGATCTTTCGGGACAGTGCTTTTCATGGCGCTTCGGGACTTCTCGACCCTTATCATTTCTTTTCATTTCGAACGCCTCAATGCTATGAATTTCTCCTCCATGCAGCCAGATAAATACTTTGCTCTCTGGTGCTCTCGCATTTAAGAGAAAAAACTCATTTCCCTTAATGATAACAATGTTTTTGGAGAATATGTATATGCAACAACGAATTCTTCCCGCCGGAGCGCTGCGCATTTCTGGAGGATGGTGAGGATGACCCGTCAGTGGAAAGTGACAGCGACGACAAACACTGCGGTTGCAGATGAATTGAATAACAACTCAACAGCACATCTCTGGTTTTCGGAGAGGTGCTGTTTTATTAATTTACAAATTAAAAAGCTGTAAAATTTATTGTTGTATTTTACGAAATATTATGATATACTTTTTGTAGCAATAATATTATTAAAAGGAGGAATTCGCCATGCCAAATATAAAGCCCGTATCGGATTTAAGAAATTATAATGAGGTCTTAAAAGATATAACCGCAGGAGATCCGGTGTACCTCACAAAGAACGGAAGAGGAAGATATGTTATTATGGATATGGATGATTATGAAAAAACACAGTCAATAATAAAATTACTCGGCAAGCTGTCGGAGGCGGAACAATCTGTAGCTCAAAATGGTTGGATTTCTGCAGATGAGGCGAGAAAGATACTGGGGGTCTGATATGGCAATAGTAAAGTTATCTCCAAGTGCGATAAAGGACTTGCAGGAAATAAAAACATATATTTCAGATGATTTATCAAATCCTATTGCAGCGGAAAGAACCGTGAAGCAGATTATGGACGACTATATGCTGCTTGAAGTTTCTCCATATATGGGACCATCATTATCGGTTATAATTCATATAGAAACAGATTTCAGATATTTGGTGAGCGGCAGTCATATAATCTTTTACAAAGCAAATGATGAAAATGTTCTTATTTATCGAATATTGAATGGTAGAATGGATTATCTGAAAATTCTATTTGGAGAACTCTAAGAAGGCTAATGATAAACCGCATAATCAAGCCATTTTCTGCTATTGAACCAATATGGTCTACTTATACACAGCAGTGTATAACGGGTAGGTGCAACCGATGATAATCCGTGCGACCTGTTTGACCGCATAGATTTCCCGGTAGATGAATTCTTCCCACCCGAGCGCTGCGCATTTCTGGAGGAGGGGGAAGACGACCCATCGGTAGAAAGTGCAAATGAAAATAACTGTGGATGTAAGTAAAACTGAATAATAAACCAAAACACTTCTCTGCATGGCAGGGAAGTGTTCTTTATATAATGGTTGACTTATTGTATCACTTGAGCGATGCCAAAACCTCCAAAAGATAATCCCAAGTGCGCTTTACACTGTCAACGCTCATAGTTTCGTTTGGCGTATGAATATCCTTCATATCCGGTCCAAAGGAAATCGCGTCAAGCCCGTCAAGCTTGCCTGCAAAAAGACCACATTCTACACCTGCGTGAAGCGCCTGAACCACAGGCTTTCTGCCGTACTGCTTTTCAAACACCTCTACGAATAAATCACGAAGCGGTGAATTTGCGCGGTACTCCCACGCGGGGTATGCGCCGTTATTTTTCACATGACCGCCCAAAATCTCCGTAAGGCATGTAATCTTTTCCACAAGCGCGTTCTTTTCGCTTTCTACACTGCTGCGCACGGCAAACGAGAAGGTCACATCCTTTTCGTTCGTTTCAAGTATACCGAGATTTAGCGAGGTCTGAACCAAGCCCTCAATATCAAAGCTCATTCGTTCTATGCCGCAAGGAAGATTTACAAGCGCCGCAATAACTTTTTCTGTAGAGGTCTTATCCATCGGCATAAATGAACCTTCGCACTTATCAGCCGAAACAGTTATATCGGGGTCGGTCACTCTGTACTCGTGTGAAAACATTTCGGAGTATTTCTTTATTACACCTAAAAGCTTTTCAGCGTCCTTATCGGTTTTTGTGGCTATTACCGCTTCGCTGCTTCTCGGTATGGCGTTGTCTTTAAGTCCGCCTTTAACGCTTTCTATAACAAAATCCACTGATTTTGATGCGCCGAAAAGCATTCTTCCGAGAAGTGTATTCGCATTTGCGCGTCCCTTATCAATTTCTATTCCGGAATGACCGCCAATAAGTCCCGAAATCTGCAGCTTAATTCTCATTCCGTCAAACGGAGCGCGCTGTACGGGAACAACGGCCTTTGTTGTAACACCGCCGGCGCAGCTTACCAAGAGGTAACCCTCATCCTCCGAATCAATATTTATGAGCTTTCTGCCCTTTATTGGCGACATATCCATTGCAGCCGCGCCGAGCATACCTATTTCTTCGTCGGTCGTCAGCACGACCTCAAGCGGCGGATGGGGAATATCATCCGAGTCAAGTATAGCAAGGCAGTATGCAACGGCAATTCCGTCGTCACCGCCGAGCGTTGTGCCGTCGGCGGAAATTATACCGTTCTCCGCGCGGAGCTTAAGACCGTCTTTTTCAAAGTCAAAGTCCAGTCCCTCCTCCTTTTCACAAACCATATCAATATGTCCCTGCAAAATTACGGTACCGGAGTTCTCATAACCATCGGTTCCGTTCTTCCAGATGATTAAGTTGTCATGCTCGTCCTGCATATATTTTAAGCCGCGCTCCTTGGCAAAGGAAGCGATATAATCGCTTATTTGCTTAGTATTTCCGGAGCCGTGGGGGATAGAGCAGAGCGTTTCAAAATAATCAAATACCTTTTGGGGTTCAATTCCTGTCAATACACCCAATTTTTACACTTCCTCTTTCTTTACCTTCTTAATATAATCGTTAACCGCCAATATTCGCAGAAAATGCACTGTTCTGTCAAGCATTCTGTCTGCTTCCTCCGGAAAGGTGGCTTTCATCTTCTCTATAATATCGTTTACGCTGTTTTTGCCGTCAAAGCATTTCCATACAACCGTACCGTATTTGTCAAGCGATATATGGCTGAAACGCGGTTTATGAAAAAACTTCTGCGCGATTGTGTTAAAAAAACCTCGGTTTTCAACTTTTAAGACAACACAGCCTTCTTCATTTTCATCAAATGTCAGCTTTTCGGACGGTACATAAACAATGTCCATATAGTTGGCGGGTATTCTGTATTTTCTCTGCTTTTTCATTATTTTTTCAACTCTTTTTTCTTTTTAACCGAGAAGCAGTAAATTAACGCGAGCATTATCAGGAAGAACACAACTCCGCCGATATTGCCGAGCGGTGCGCCGAGATTTATTATTTCGCCCAAACTCTTGTCACCGACCTTAATGATTGCAAATATAGCAAGCGCAATGCCGATAAGTCCCTCGCCCGCGATAAGACCGGAGCTGAAGAGTACACCGTTTTCGCCTGCTGTCTTATTCTTTTTACGCTCAAAGAATTCTCTTAAAAGTCCGCCCGCGAAAATAGGCACGGAAAGATGTATCGGCAGATAAAGTCCGATTGCGATAGGCAGTATCGGGAGTCCCAAAATTTCTACGACAATCGCGACAGCCGCGCCTGCAATAACAAGTCCCCACGGGAGTGTACTGCCCATAACGCCCTCAACGACAAGCTTCATAAGCGTTGCCTGCGGCGCGGGAAGCTCGCTTCCGCCAAAGCCCCAAGCCGCATCCAAAAGATACATAACACCGCCGATTGCAACAGCCGCGATAAGCGCGCCGCCCAATTCTCCTATCTGCTGCTTTATAGGCGTTGCACCGACAATATATCCTGTTTTAAGGTCCTGTGAGGTATCTCCCGCCATTGCCGCTATGATACATATAATAGTACCAACGCTGATTGCCGATGCCATGCCGGCGTAACCGGTGTTGCCGGTCGCCTTGAAGATTGCGGTCGTGATAAGAAGCGTTGCGATAGCCATACCGGAAACAGGGTTGTTTGATGAGCCTACCAGACCAACCATACGGCTTGAAACGGTTGCGAAGAAGAAACCGAACACAACTATTATAAGAGCGCCGATAAGACTGACGGGTACGGACGGAACAAGCCATATAACAAGAACAACCGCAAGAGCTAAAATAAGAAGAATGTGCATAGGCATATCCTTATTTGTGCGGACCGAAGCGCTCTCCTTATGTCCGAAGCCCTGCATTGCTTTTGAGAAGGTTTTTACGATTGTGGGAAGTGTCTTTATAAGACTGATAATACCTCCCGCAGCAACCGCGCCCGCGCCTATGTAACGGATATAACTGCTCCATATACCGAAGGAGTCAAGCGTGGAAATAGCAGCAGTCTGCGGCGCGATAACCTGATCCAGACCGAATATGCTTATGAGCGGTATGAGAACAAACCAACCCAAAAATCCGCCTGCCATAAGATATGAGGAAATCTTTTTTCCGCATATAAACCCAACGCCTGCAAGTGCCGGCAGCGCGTCAAAGCCGAAACCGGTTTTAAGCGCGGGTATTTCCCAGTGTACCTCGGAAGGGAACAGGCAAAGTCCGTCGGCAATGAATTTGTAGACAGCCGAAAGTCCCAGACCTGAGAAAACGAGTTTCGATTTTTCTCCGCCTTCCTCACCCGCAAGCAGTACCTCCGCGCAGGCGGTTCCCTCCGGAAACGGCAAAGTACCGTGTTCCTCAACGATAAGCGCCGTTCTCAAAGGCACCATAAACAATACGCCCAAAACACCGCCGCAAAGCGCGATGATCATAATGGTCATAATGCCGGGAGACCGGTCAAGATGTCCCTCGTGCGCCCACATAAACAGCGCCGGCAGTGTGAATATTGCGCCTGCCGCGAGTGATTCACCCGCCGAGCCTATCGTCTGAACCATGTTGTTTTCGAGGATGGAATTGCGTTTCATTATCATTCGTATAATTCCCATCGACAGTACCGCCGCAGGTATAGAGGCGGAGACGGTCATTCCCACTCTCAGCCCCAGATAGGCGTTTGCCGCACCGAACACAACTGCTAAAATCAGTCCAATGATAACAGATACCACTGTCATTTCCGGTACGACCTTGTCTGCCGGAATAAACGGCTTAAAATCGTCCTTGTTCTTTTTGCCCATTTTTCTTTTCTCCTGTGTTTACTCGTATGTATATATTTTAGCAAATTTTTCCTTAATATGCAATATAAAAAAGCAGAAATTACATAAATCATCATAAGTGATGTAAGGTCAACATTAAACGCCTCGGAAACCGAAATTGTGTTAGGGTTTGGCGATATAATATTATGAACGTATCGCTTATTGAACAGCAGGTGGAGAGGTGCATTTGCCGGACGAATATGAGAATAAATAACTAATCGCTAAAACCCGCATAACCAAGCCATTTTCTGCTAGTGAACCAATATGGTCTACTTATACACAGCAGTGTATAACGGGTAGGTGCAACCGATGACAATCCGTGCGACCTCTTTGACCGCATAGATTTTCCGGCCCAAGAATTCTTCCCGCCGGAGCGCTGCGCATTTCTGGAGGACGGCGATGACGATCCGTCAGTTGAGGCGGAAAGCAACCATAACTGTGGCTGCAGATAAATTGAATAACAACCCAAAGCACTTCCCTGCTATCAAGCGGGGAAGTGTTTTTTAGAAAATTATAAATGACGTTAATATTTACAAAAAAACTCTTTCATGGTAGAATTAAGTAGAATATAAATACCGGAGGAATACAATTACAATGAAGCTTGAATTATACAAATTTGACACCTGTCCTTATTGCGTGAGGGTATTTAATTACATCAAGAAAAGCGGCAGAACAGATATTGAAATGCACGATATAATGAAAAATGAAGCTGATTACAAGCGCCTTTTAGAGGTTGGCGGAACAGATCAGGTACCGTGTCTGTTTATCGACGGAGTTCCGATGTATGAGAGCCTTGACATTATAGACTGGCTTGAAAACCATCCACAGGAATAAAGTATTATGAAAAGCAGAAATCACATAAATAGAGTGATGTCTGCTTTTTATTATGTCTTTAACCGGTTATAAGGTAAACCGCAACTGCTGCGAGTGTACTTGTAAGACCTATAAGAGCCTCATACGGTATCAGCTTCATTCTTTCGCTTATCGACATATTAACGCTGCCGCCGGTTGCGTGGAAGAACGAGCCGTGGGGGAGTGAGTCTATAACCGTAGCGCCTGCGTGAATCATCGCACCTGCCGCGACTGCCGATACACCTGCGTTCATTAGCGGACCGGAGAAGGTCTGCGCCGCGATTGTCGCGCCTGCCGTTGTTGACGCCGTTGCACCTGCCATAAGTATGCCAGAAACAGGGGCAAGAATAAACGCCGGCATATTCATCATATTGAGCAGTGTTATAATATCCGTCTGCAAGGAAGAAGCCTTAATAATTCCCGCTATCGTACCCGTGCCTATAAGCAGTACCGACACGCCTATAACCTTGCTTAAACCGAAGCTTGAATAATCAATAAGCGACTTTGCCTGACCTGTTGCAGCCGCGCACACAATACCGCCCAAGGGAAGCGCGATAAGCGGGTCAACGGAAATACCGAATATAGGTCTTAATGCAAGTAATACGATAACCACAATCGGACCGCAAAGAGCCGCCCATATGTTCGGGAGCTTTTTATTTTCGCTCTTTTCCAAATCGTCATCCGTAATCGCAATACCGTTCTTTTTCTTTGACAGAAGCGTTGCGATAATTATTGTAACCACCAAAGCCAAAATAGCAGGAATGATGTTCTTCATCATAAGCGAGGTAAGGTCAACATTAAACGCCTCGGAAACTGAAATTGTGTTGGGGTTGGGGGAAATAATGTTGCCCGCCTTGCCGCCGCCGATCATAGCGATAAGCACCGCGCCCTTGTTGTAGCCTGCCTTCTGACCGATTGCAAGCGCGATAGGCGCTACTGTTATAACAGAAATATCAACAAACACTCCCACAGCGCATATAATCATAGTCGCAATCGAAACTGCCGCCAACGCGCGTTTTTGTCCGAGTTTTTTGACAATCACTTCGGAAATCTTTTCCGCTGAGCCTGTTTTGATTAAAACACCCGCCAAAATACCCGAGGTCATAATACGGAGCACCGAGGAAATCATACCCTGCGAGCCTGTGACCATTGTGTTTACCGTACCGACCAGTCCGCCGCCGCCTATAAGACCGCCCACAAGTGCGCCTATTATAAGGCTGTACGCGGGCTGAACCTTTTTGATTATAAGAAATATCGCGAGCGCAAGACCGATAAGTGCGCCCCAAGTTGTAAATGTTATGTCCACTTTGAATACCTCCTTCAATTAGTTACAGACTGAGAGAAAATCGTTCAGAGTGCCGCTTTGCAGCCGACGGTGCCGTACATGTGTACTGCCCTCGGCAAAAAGTGGTGCTATGGGCGATTTTATCCAGTCTTTTATTTAAATGCCTTTATTGTCCTAAATACCTGTTCAACAGTATCTGTCATATTCGCTCTTGCATTATCCGAGTTCATCGCCTCATCAAGCGTGCATATTCCGCGAAGAATTGGGAAGAATGCGTCAATGCCGTTTC
>JAFQYK010000447.1 GCA_017406485.1 Clostridia bacterium | reverse complement strand
TTCAGCCCGTCAATTATGGCAAGCTGATGGAATTACCTGGAAATTTACTGGTAAAAATGGAAGTCAAAAGTAGTGGAAAAGTAGTGGAAAAAACAAAAATCTGAGCTAAGCATCCGGTCATTTCAATGCAAAAAGAAAAGCCCGAAACCATAGGTTTCAAGCCATTTCACGGTGGTGCCGATGACCGGGGTCGAACCGGTACGGGAATTACTTCCCACGGGATTTTAAGTCCCGGGCGTCTGCCAATTCCGCCACATCGGCATTTATTCACAACAGTAGAATTATATCATAGCGAAAGGGTAAAGTCAAGTATTTTTGACTTTACCCTTTAATCTTTTATCACTTTCTTGTCCACATATATGGTGAAAACAGCACAAGTATCGGATATATCTCCAGTCTTCCTACCAGCATTGCTATTGAGAACACTATCTTGGACAGCACGGAAAAATCTGCAAAATGCCCGACAGGGCCTACGATCGGGCCTATGTTATTGGCTGTTGAAATAACAGATGTCACTGTGGTGGAAAAATCTTTATTATCAAGGCTCACGATAAGAATCGCAACAGCTATAAAAATCGCGTACGCGGCAAAATATGCAAGCACGCCGTGTCTTATCTCCACGCCTATTTCCTTACCGTCCGCCTTAATCGAAAACACACTTCTCGGACTTACTGCCTTTCGCACCGAATAGCGGGCCGTTTTTGCAAGGACTATTGTGCGTATCACCTTAAGACCGCCTCCCGTTGAGCCGGCGCACGCGCCGATTATCATAAGCACTACAATTATAATTTGCGACAGCATAGGCCACGAGGCAATATCCGCCGTACCAAATCCCGTTGTGGTTATGATTGAATTTACCTGGAAAAACGCATATCGGAGCGCCTCAGCGAAGCTCTTATACATTGGCAGCAGGTTTATTGTGATTATCAGCGACGATACCGCAATTATAATCAGATACCATCTTAATTCCTCGTTCGCCTTAATCTGCGCGAACTTACGCGCAATTATCAGGAAGTAGATATTGAAATTTATTCCGAACAGCAGCATAAATATCGAAATCACGTAATCAATATACGCGCTGTCATAATGCGCTATTGAAGAATTCCAATTACTAAAACCGCCTGTGCCGGCCGTTGAGCAGGCGTGCAGGACGCTGTCGTAGAGGTTCATACCGCCAAAAAGCAGGAAAACCACTTCAAGTAATGTCAGTATTATATAGATAATATACAGTATTCTGAGTGAAAATGTCCACGAGCTTGTGAGCTTGCCGAGAACCGGTCCGGGCATTTCCGCCTTCATCATATACGACGTCTTTGAGTCCTTTGACGAGAAAATCGCCATAGTAAACGCAAGGACACCAAGACCGCCAAGCCAGTGGGTGAAAGATCGCCAGAACAGCATACTCTTTGAAAGAGCTTCAACATTACTTAGAATTGTTGAACCGGTTGTTGTAAAGCCCGATACCGTTTCAAAAAAACAATCTACAAATGACGGTATCTGACGGCTCAGGTAAAACGGCAGCGCTCCTATAAGCGATATTACTATCCAGCTTATGCCGACCAGCACCATACCCTCACGCGCGTGAAAACTTCTGTTTTTGGGCTTCCATACAAGCGCCGCCGCACCCGCAGCAAAGCAGATAAGTATCGGCACAATATGCGCCCAAATAGTATCCTCACGGTAGAATATTGCAAGACCGAGAGGTATAAGCATTGTCATACCTACGACCAACAGTATTCTGCCGATTGAATATGCAATCATTTTGTAATTCATAGCTCTGTTACTCCAATATATCAGCAAGCGTGGAAATACGCTCCGTTGTTACAACAACAACCGTGTCGCCTATCTCTATACGACTTGAACCGTCGGGGATAAACATACTGTTGCCGCGCGCTATCGCGCCTATAAGCGTGTTCTTTTTCATTCGTATTTCGCTCAGCGGCTTTTCAGTCAGCTCACTGTTTTTGTTTACAACAAACTCCATTGCCTCCGCTTTATTGTTAACAATCCGGTAAAGCGTCTGCATCTCCATATCCTGCGCGCTCTTCATTGCGCGGGCGTAAAGAATTATATTGTCCGCTGTTATCTTCTTAGGCGTTATAATACTGTGAACACCGGATCCTTCCATAAGGTCGGCAAAGGATTCGCGGTTGATTTTTGTTATAATCTTATCCACGTTTTGCTTACGCGCGTATATAGAAATGACCATATTTTCCTCGTCTATACCCGTAAGCGACACAACCGCATCTGTACGCTCAATGCCTTCCTCCTCAAGAACTTGTCTGTCGGTACCGTCGCCGTGAACTATATCGGCTCCCGAAAGCGCCTCGGCAAGCTGCTTGCAGCGTTCAAGGTTCTGCTCGATTATCTTTACGCTCATACCGCTTTCCAAAAGCAGCTTTGTAAGATAGAACGAAATTCTGCCGCCGCCTATCAGCATAACGGATTTTATCTTCCTGTTCATTACGCCTGTTTCGCGGACGAATTTTGCAAGGTCCTTGTGCGTGGCGGTTATGTGGATTTTATCATCTTTCTGCAGCACAAAGTTACCGTTCGGAATAAACACCTCGTTGCCGCGCTGTACGGCGCAAACGAGTACCTTTATTTTTATTTCCTTGTATATCTCATAAAGCGTTTTGCCTATCAGAATACTGTCAGGGTCAACGTTAAACTCCACAAGCTCCACCCTGCCCTTTGCGAACGTTTCAGTGTTTATCGCAGCTGGGAAGCGCAGCATTCTTGAAATCTCGGCCGCCGACGCAAATTCGGGATTTACTATCATATTGATACCGAGCGCGCTGCGCATAAAATCAAGCTGCTTGTAATATTCCCTGTTTCTCACTCTCGCAACACACCTGTTCGCGCCGAGCTTCTTTGCCATAACGGCGCAGAGCGTGTTAAGCTCGTCATTAGTGGTTACGGCTATAAAAAGGTCGCAGCGTTTTGTTTCGGCTTCATTGAGCGTCTCAAGATCGGCGCCGCTGCCTAATACGCACCGTATATCAAGGGTGTCCTGAAGCACTTCACATACATAAGGCTTTGTGTCAATCAAAACAACGTCGTCACCCTCGGCGATAAAATCCTGTACAAGCTTTCTGCCTACCTTACCGCCGCCTACTATTACAACATTCATCCTTCATTCCTCTTTTCACGAGTCATAAGAGTCAAAACCGCCTTGCGCGCGTCTGCGCCGTTAAACAGCACATTGTACGCCTGTTCTACAATCGGCATTTCAACGTCATATTTTTGCGCGAGCGCATATGCCGCCCTTGCGGTGTTCACGCCCTCAACAACCATATGTACCTCTTTTAAAGTTTCGTCAAGTGATTTGCCCTTTCCTAAAAGAATACCCGCTCGGCGGTTTCTGGAGTGCATTGACGTGCAGGTCACAATAAGGTCGCCAAGTCCCGAAAGACCCATAAACGTTTCCTGCTTTGCGCCCATAGCAATTCCCAGACGCGCTATTTCCGCAAGTCCCCTCGTCATAAGCGCCGCCTTTGTGTTATCGCCGTAGCCGAGACCGTCCGAGGTTCCGGCGCATAGCGCGACAACGTTTTTAAGCGCGCCGCCAAGCTCCACGCCTATAACATCTGACGAGGTGTAAATCCTGAACATATCGCT
>JAFQYK010000446.1 GCA_017406485.1 Clostridia bacterium | reverse complement strand
GAATACCTCCGTACAGCTTATCCAAAGTGACAAATATAATGAGATTTCAAATGCAAGGTATAACGCAAAGGCATTTGGCGATGGTGAATATGAGCAGATAGATATTATCTCATATTTGGAAAGAATAGAGGACTCCGATAGTAAGGCAAAATTAAGTGAAGCAATACGCAGTGCCGTAAAATATACAAACAATTCCACCTATGATGCAAGCGGATTGGCAATGTATTTCCCCTATGATTACCCTGAAGAATATTCCGATATTATGGCGGAAAACGAGAGCTTTGGTTACGGCGAAGTATGTGAAGACTTTTTTGAAGCATATTTGAATGTACTTGCGGGCGGACAAATGAATTTTACTCTGGACAACGAAAACGAGCACGCCGACTACAACGAATATTCGTGGTACACTCCTGATACGGATATTGATATGGAAAGCTACGACGAGCTTGAGGTGATTGACAAAGGCGATTATTACGCACTGTCGCTTTCGGATGCAGAATGGGAAACAATCAATGATGTTGCCTTGCAGGTATTTCTTGATGACGGAGAAGGATATTTGGATTTAGGACTTGATAATGTCAGCGAGTTTGACGATGACGGGGACTTAATGGTAGATTTTGATTACTATTGGGTGTCATTAAACGGTCAAAATGTTCCGTTCAATTATGAATATCAAACCCCGTCATTTGCAAAAGAACAGTACACTTATGGCTATGTTCCCGCACTTCTCAATGATGATGAGCAGATAGAGATAATGATTTATTGGGACGAAAGGCATACGGACGGCTATGTTGCAGGTTATAGACTTTATACAGGGGACGAGAATATAAGCGTTCCGCAAAAAGGATTAAAGCAGTTTACAAACGGTGATACTCTTGAATTTTTGTGCGATTATTATACCTACGATGGGGATTATGAGGGTACATATTCTATTGGTGACACGCTTACTGTGAACGGAGAAATAGAGGTCGGATATGAACATATCGGCGATTACACAACCGTTATCTGCTATGCCCTAACAGATATATATAACAATGTATTTACCACAGAGCTTGTTGAATTAAACTAATTTGCGCAAAAATAATTTCCCTTTCCTCATAGATATACCCCGCGAACAAGTTTTGCGGGGTATATTCTACTCTTACAAAGAAGATGAAGTTAAATGATAGTAGGCGCACTGTTGTCAGCTTTATCACAAGCATACATATCTACAGTAAAAACAGGATTGAGATTACATTCCGATACAGAGAGGAATACGCAAAGGCTATCATGGCATTGGAAGATATGAAGGAGGCTGTATAACTATGGCAAGAAAAAGCAGAAAGAATATTACTGTCGGTAACATAATACCCGCAGCCGTATATATCAGAACGGCACAGGCAATTAAGACAGGTGAATATATAAGGCTATATTTGATGCTTTCTTGATAACAAAAATAGTAAAAAATATAAAAGAAAGCAGATACTATGCTAAACAAAAAGCACAACTGTTTCCGCAAAACTAAGCCGCATCATCGCGGCTCTTTTTTGTGTACAGTAAGCTGTGCCGAGTGTGGGGGCATAGCATTGTTTCAGCAAAAATGATACAAAAATGCTGACAGACGCAAGCTTTTGTGGTATAATAGTGGTAGGAACAATAATTTTAGAAAGTGAGGTTTGATATAATATGCTACCAAACAAACTCGGCATTACTAACTCTGTAGAACTTGCTCGCGCAGAAGAAAAAATAAGCAAAACCAAGGCCGTAGAGCTTTTCGAAAAAGGAATACTTAACACGTTTGAAGTCGGCACTTTCAAAAGTTTAGCTCAAATCCACAAATATTTGTTTGATAATATTTATGACTTCGCAGGTAAAAAGCGCACCGTAAACATAGCGAAAGGTAACTTTAGGTTCGCTCCCGTAATATACTTAGATGCTGCACTTAGCAGCATAGAAGCAATGCCGCAATCAAGCTTTGATGAAATTATTGAAAAATATGTTGAAATGAATATTGCGCATCCGTTCCGTGAAGGCAACGGAAGAAGCACTCGTATATGGCTTGATATGATGCTCAAAAAAGAGCTTAACGTGGTCGTTGATTGGAGCAAAGTATATAAAAACGATTATCTCCTTGCAATGGAACGTAGTCCTGTAAAAGACTTAGAGATAAAAATTCTTCTTAAAGACGCTCTTACAGACAAAATAAATGACCGTGAAGTATATATGAAAGGTATTGACCAAAGTTATGACTATGAGGGATATAACACGTTTAGGACTGAAGATATAGCGCCGAAAAATGCGCAGACTATACGCGTCAAAGAAACGCACATGCCTAAAACCGTCCCTGAAGGTAAAACAGACAATAAAGATGATTTTGAATTCTAAAACAACCATCTAAGAGCCGCATCATCGCGGCTCTTTATTTTGCGCCAACATCTGCGCCGTTGCCATAATGTAAAACAATATATCACGAGCCACCCTTTGTACCATCGGGCGGCTCTTTTTTGTAGTGTCGTGAGTGTCCTTGTACCACTTAACGTCCGGTGTGTGATAGTGAGATAGATACACATAGCTTAATAGCAAGAAAAGATGTTATAAAAGTAACGCGAAGCTGCGAAAGTGATTTCAAAACACATCACCTGCAACCTCGAAAAACTGTAAAGCACACGATGTGCTTTTGCGCGTCTCGGTACCGGCGCAACGTGTCACATTAGAGGTCCGAAATTCACCCGTCTGAGACGCCATAAAACACACATGTGTTTTCAAAATACATCAAAAACGGCTTCTCAGAATTTCTAACGCACACGATGTGTTTTCCAGAAAATGGAAGCAAATGTGCGAGCACGGTATCGACAAACAAGGGGCTCAGACCTCGAATGTGCGTTAAGAGGTGGTGAAAGTGATGTTTCAAAGGTGTAACAAAGTTGCACCAACATACACCACCACGCAGAATCGGGTTTAAAACAATAAAAGAGCATAAGAGGTTCTGACGCAGCCTTGTAACACACGGTGTTCCAAACTGCGCCCCGCATAGCGGGTAGAACCTTTTACTGCGAAGCGCTTTGGGCGCTTCTTGCCCTCACGCAAAAGTGTTTACGTTCGGGTGCTCATGACGGCTTCGCCGTCTAAATCCAAGCATAATACAGAGGTCTGTTCTGCGAACGGCGGTAAAGTTAAGACCTCTGATATAATACCTCGTACAAGCGCGTTAAAAGGCACAGGAGCAGCCTTTTATACGCGGACGTGTTGAGGGGTATGGATTTTATATTATGCTTGGATATGGCGGCGTTCTGCCGCTGTGCGGAGCCGTGGTGAGTGTGATGTGTTACGGCTCGGTTGTCACGGGGGCTGATAGTGTTGTGACAACATATTTATAGAACAATATTGTTTACAAATTCTATAAAGTCTGATATGTCGGATTACGGATTGACGGAAAGCGGTATGATTGAAAAGACTGTAGCTGATTTTCTCGCTGACGATAAAATGAAGCCGTACAGACTTGTCAATTATATGATTTCTGCCGCGCGTAACCTTATACGTCCGCAGGCGCGTATGACTGTTATATTAACCATAAACGTCTGCGTTGATTATATATGTGAGCTGTCGGATTGTGTTAGAGAGTCAGCTATCGCTAAGCTGCAGGATATTAAAAGCTTCGCCTTACAGAATGATGACATAGCTGAGAACATCCGGTTATTAAGAAATACAGGGTTCTACAGGGAGAAGCTACAATAATGTAACACTTGCGCGGCTGAAAGGCTGCGCTCTGTTTTTTTGGAATAATTGTGCTGCTATGGACTTTTGATAAATATTATGGTATAATTATATAGAAACTCACAGAGAAGGAGAATTGCGCTGATGATTAGGGATAACAGACCATATACGAATGAGAACGGCTTTGTTGATGAAGCTCTTATAACAGATAAGGAAGTATATGAATATGAGACTGTAATGAAATGGATAAAACTAAATATCCGTCAGAATGATGCGGCAGTTGAGAGTAAAACAAGCTATAACATAAAACATATGCTTGAACGAGACACGAAAATTTATCTCACAAATAACGCGTTCAAGGACGCTATGATGTTTGCAGGGTATATGCCGATTGATGAAAACGCATTATACTGGCGCTAATATCTTTTTTGCGAGACTTCTTCAAGTTTTGTGTAAACTGAAAATGGTATAGAAAATATTTTAGGGGCGGCGGATTGCCGCCCTATTTACGTTATCAAAAAATGCTGCAGTTGTCAATAGCTGATACGCTCACCGAAGAATATCTCCAACTGCGAGTGTATCTCGCCCCAGTCACGACGCCTGCCCGTCCACTTGCGCGTAATATCCATCGTTGCGAGATACAGCATTTTAAGCAGACTGTCATCCATCGGAAAAACACCCTTGTTTTTAGTGACCTTACGCAGCTGCCGGTTAAATCCCTCTATGGTGTTGGTGGTGTAAATCAGCGTCCGGACTGCCTGCGGATACTTAAAATACGTGGATAAATGCGCCCACTTACTGCGCCAGTTATCCGCAATTTTCGGGTATTTATGACCCCATATTTCATCAAAACGATCGAGCTCCGCAAGGGCGGTGTCTTCATCAACAGCCGCATATACTCGCTTTAAATCAGCCATTAGAGCCTTGATATCCTTGTATGTAACATATCTTGTCGTATTGCGTATCTGATGTATTATACACTGCTGTATCTCTGTCTTGGGGAATACCGCTTCTATCGCATCGGTAAAGCCTGTAAGACCGTCTATACACGCTATCAGTATATCCTCTACACCTCTGTTCTTTAAGCCGTTCATAACTGATAACCAGAATTTAGCGCTCTCGTTCTCGTCAACCTCGGTCGCATAGGCGAGCAGTGAAGCGAAGCGGAATGACCAG
>JAFQYK010000445.1 GCA_017406485.1 Clostridia bacterium | reverse complement strand
ATAATGGTTTCCTCCCACAAAAAAAAGCGCAGCCGGAGCCGCGCCAAAAATGCGTGGCTCTGGTTTCTGCGACAAAACTATCTCTTGCAAAAGCGAAAACGCACGGAAGAGTGAGCACGCATTTTTTACGAAATGCGTTCCGCCGTTTTCTTTTTGCAATATTCAAGATAGTTTTGTCGCAAGACTATTTTACCACATTGATTTCAATTTGTAAATAGGGAGATAAATTGTAATTTAACGGTGCAACTGGCGGCGATGCGCAAAGGCTTCCCCTTGAGGGGAAGCTGTCGAGGGAGCGAAGCGAGCGAGACTGATGAGGTGAACAACGCTTTAGCGTTGGAGGCGTGTTGCGTAGCAACAAACGCCGTAGCAAGGTGTCTAAAAACTTAACATTTAAGACATTTGACACCTCATCCGTCATTTTCTCCCTTTGGTCGAAAATGCCACCTTCCCCTCAAGGGGAAGGCTTAATCTTCGCTTGCCGTCAGTTTATACTCTAAACAAAAATCCACCTCGCCATTGACAAAACCGTACCAAAATAGTATAATTGAAAATATGAACAACCATTCAAATGTGAGGCGATAATATGACCGAGAAATTTGATGTAACAGGTATGACCTGCGCGGCTTGCAGTGCGAGAGTTGACAAATGCGTGAGAAGGCTTGACGGAGTGAAGGACGTAAACGTAAATCTGCTCCGCAACAGTATGAGCGTGGATTTTGATGATACCGTTACGGAAACCGATATAATTAACGCAGTAATCGAGGGCGGCTACGGCGCGTCTGTTGCCGGCAGGGAAAAAGCGGCTCAAAAACGCGATACGGGCGTTGATGATGAAATTAAAAATATGAAATTCCGCCTTATAGTATCAATCGTGTGCCTTGTGCCTCTTATGTACCTCTCAATGGGGCATATGTGGCATTTTCCGTTCGTGGATTTGTGGATAAGGGGCGCGGAGGACTCAATCGCGTACGCGTTTACGCAGTTTTTACTGTGCCTGCCGGTGCTGTACGTGAACAGAAAATACTTTATAAACGGCTTTAAAACACTGTTTCACGGCGCGCCCAATATGGACTCGCTAATCGCAATCGGCTCCGGCGCATCAATGGCTTATGGTGTGGTGGCGATTTACTGTATAGGCTACGGCTTGGGACATAATAATATGGGGCTTGTCGAGCAGTATATGATGAATTTGTACTTCGAGGGAGCGGCAATGATTGTGACGCTCATAACGCTCGGCAAATATCTTGAAACACGCGCCAAGGGCAAGACGTCACAGGCGATTGAAAAGCTCATAGACCTTTCACCGAAAACCGCGTCCGTAATCCGTAACGGCGCGGAGATAACCGTACCGGCAGAGGAGGTACAGGTCGGTGAAATTGTCGTGGTGAGAGCCGGACAGACAATTCCGCTTGACGGCGTAATCGTAGAGGGAAACGGCGCGGTTGACGAGTCGGCAATAACAGGCGAGAGCATAGCCGTTGAAAAAACAGCCGGAGACAAGGTGACCGGCGCAACGGTAAACAAGTCGGGATATTTTACATTTAAGGTAGAGAAAGTGGGTGAGGACACCGCGCTTGCGCAGATAATCAAACTGGTCGAGGAAGCGTCTGCTTCAAAGGCGCCAATATCAAAGCTCGCCGATAAGGTGGCGGGAATTTTTGTTCCGGTGGTAATCGGTATTGCGCTTGTAACGCTGATTGTGTGGCTTATTTTGGGCTACGGTGTAAGCCACGCGCTGACAATGGCAATATCGGTGCTTGTAATTTCCTGCCCCTGCGCGTTAGGTCTTGCAACGCCGACAGCTATTATGGTCGGCACAGGCAAGGGCGCGCAGCTCGGTATACTCACAAAATCCGCCGAAAGTCTTGAAACGGCGCACAAGATTGACACGGTCGTGCTTGACAAAACAGGCACAATAACCGAGGGCAAGCCGTCCGT